>CANNKR010000046.1 GCA_947504615.1 Gemmatimonadota bacterium
ACCTTGCCGTGATCGTCCAGGTCCGGGCAGGCGCCGTAGCCCCACGAATAGCGCTTGCCCTGCTCGTGCGTCATGCCCAGTTCACTGCGAATGCGCGCGTGCATCCACTGCGCCACCGCCTCGGCGGCCTCCACGGCGAGGCCGTGTACCAGGAAGGCCTCGCTGTATTCGCCTGCCCCCTGCAGCTCCTCGAAGCGTTCCGACGCGGCATTGCCGACCGTCACGACCTGCAGCGCGATGACGTCCACGTCGTCGCTCGTCACGGGGCGCACGTAGTCAGCCAGGCAGAGGCGCTCGCGCCCCGCCTGCCGCGGAAATTCGAAGCGCGCGATCTCGCGCCGCGCCGCGCCGTCGCTCTCGAAGGCCGCGGGATCGTACACCACGATCGCGTTGCCGTCGCTCTGCGCCGGGAAGTAGCCGTACACCGCCTGCGGCTTCAGCCACCCTTCGCGCACGGCCGCGGCTTCGAGACGGCGCCGTGCCGGCTCGAACTCGTCGCGGACAATGGCGTCGTAGCCCTCCCCTGATCCGCGCCCTCCCCACTGCAGGCGGTAGAGCTCGTCGAGGTCGAGCAGGCTGAAGATCTCGCCCAGCGGAATGTCGGTGAGCGCGCGCGTGCCGAAGAACGGAGCGCGAGGCACGGTCACGTCGGTGCGCACGTCGCTGCGTGCGCCGCCCGTTTCCCCCGCCCGAATGTCCTTGCCGACGTTCGTGTTCAGGAAGACGTCGTTGCGCGCGTCATCCAGGAGCTGCCGCGTGATCGCGCCCCGCTGGCCGGGGTCCTGCAGGCGGTCCATCGTTTCCAGTCCCTCGAACGCGTCCTTGCAGTAGAAGACGCCCGACTCGTACGCGCGCTCCCCCTCCACGAACATCGCGCGGCGTCCGAAGCGGCGGTTGATCGCCGCGCCGCCTATGAGCACCGGAATCTTCAGCCCGCGGCGGTCGAGCTCCTGCACGCACAGCGGCATCTGCTTGGACGTGCTGACCAGTAGCGCGCTCAGGCCAATGGCGTCGGCCCCGACCTCGATGGCCTTCTCGATGATCGTGTTGACCGGCACCTGCTTGCCGAGGTCGAACACCGTGTAGCCGTTGTTGGCGAGGATGGTATTCACCAGCGACTTGCCGATGTCGTGCACGTCGCCGTACACGGTGGCCAGCACCACCTTCCCCTTGGTGTAGCCCTCCTGCCGCTCCAGGAACTGCTCGAGGTGCTTCACGGCGCGCTTCATCACTTCGGCGCTCTGGAGCACGAACGGCAATATCAGTTCGCCTGCGCCGAACTTGTCGCCCACTTCCTTCATGGCCGGCAGCAGCACCTCGTTGAGCACGCGCACCGGATGCTCGCGCACCTGGGCGGCGTCGAGCGCGGCCTCGACCCCCTCCTTCTTGCGGTGCACCACCATCCAGTGCACGCGCTGTTCGGCCGTCATACCCGCGGTCGGATCTGCCTTTTCTACCGTCTCCCGCCCACCGTCTGCGGTCTTCGTGAAGTGCTCGATCAGCTTCTGCAGCGCATCGACATGCGTGTTGAAGATCAGGTCGTCAGCCAGCGCACGCTCGGCTGCGGGGATCTCCGCGTAGGGCGTGACGTGCGCCGGGTTCACGATGGCGGCGTCCAGTCCGGCCTGCACGCAATGGTGCAGGAAGACCGAGTTGAGCACACCGCGCGCCGCCGGGTCGAGGCCAAACGCGACGTTGCTGACGCCGAGGATCGTGAGGACCCCCGGCAGAGCCTGCTTGATGGCGCGAATGCCGCTGATGGTCTCGTGCGCCGAGTCGATCCACTCCGCGTCGCCGGTGGCGAGCGTGAAGGTGAGCGCGTCGAACAGCAGGTCGTCGCTCGACATCCCGTACTCGCCGACGACGATGTCATGGATCGCGCGGGCCACCTCGAGCTTGCGGGCCGCCGTCTTGGCCATGCCGCGTTCGTCGATGGTGAGCGCCACGAGGGCGGCCCCGTGCCGCTTGGCGATCGGGACGACCGCTTCGATGCGGGCGCGCCCGTTCTCCATGTTGATGGAGTTCACCAGCGCGCGTCCCGGAATGTTCTCCAGCGCGCGGGCAAGGACGTCGGGTTCGGTGGAGTCGATCATCAGCGGCGTCTCGACCGACTGCGACAGCAGGCGCACGACCTTCTCCATCTGGTCCGCTTCGTCGCCGCGCTCGGTGACGGCCACGCAGATGTCGAGCACGTGCGCGCCGCCGTCCACCTGCTCGCGCGCGACTTCCAGGATGCCCTCGTAGTCGTCGGCCAGGAGCAGGCGCTTGACCTTGCGCGAGCCCTGCGCGTTGACGCGCTCGCCGACGAGCAGCGGCGCGGGATCCTGATGCATGGTGATGGCGCGCATCGCCGACGACACGCGCGCGACCGCGCGGGCGACGGGTATGGCCGGCGGCGCACCGGCGTGCACGGCGCGCACGACGGCTTCCAGGT
Source organism: Gemmatimonadota bacterium (assembly GCA_947504615.1). Classification (GTDB taxonomy): domain Bacteria; phylum Gemmatimonadota; class Gemmatimonadetes; order Gemmatimonadales; family Gemmatimonadaceae; genus PNKL01. The sequence continues at coordinate 2,435 of CANNKR010000046.1, forward strand.
GTTCGGGCGTCGTGCCGCAGCAGCCGCCCACGATGCGCACGCCAAACTCGTGCACGAACTCGCGCAGCGCCGCCGCCATCGGCTCCGGTTCCAGCGGATACACCGCATCGCCGGTGCCGGTGTTCAATGGGAGCCCGGCGTTGGGAATGCAGCTGATCGGGCGCGTCGCGTGTTCCGTGAGGTAACGGATCGGCTCGCGCATGTGCTCCGGCCCAGTGGAGCAGTTCAGGCCGATCACGTGCACCGGCAGCGACTCGAGCGTCGTCATGGCGCTGGCGATGTCGGTGCCCAGCAGCATGCGCCCGCTGATGTCGAGCGTCACCTGCGCCTGCACGGGCAGTCGGCGCCCGATCTCGGCGAACAGCTGTTCGAAGCCGGCGATGGCCGCCTTCACCTCGAGGATGTCCTGCGACGTCTCCACCAGCAACACGTCGACACCACCCTCGGCGAGGTACTTGGCCTGCAGGTAGTACTGCTCGGCGAGCGCGTCGAAGGTGATGGCCGACAGCGCGGGGTCGCTGGAACTCGGCAGCATCCCCGTGGGGCCGATGGAGCCGGCGACGAAGCGCGGCCGATCGGCGGTGGCGTACTTGGCGCAGGCTTCGCGTGCGAGCGTGGCGGCGGCGACGTTGATGTCGCGGGCCTTTCCGAACAGCCCCCACTCCTCGAGCCGGCGCGGCGTGCTCTGGAACGTGCACGTTTCCACCACGTCGCAGCCCACGGCGAGGAACGACTCATGGATGGAGCGAATGACGTCGGGGCGCGTGAGCACCAGGTGGTCATTGCACCCTTCCAGCGTGACGCCGCCGTAATCCTCGGCCGTCAGGTGATGGCGCTGGATGCTCGTCCCCATCGCGCCGTCATAGACCAGCACGCGCTGGTCGAGGGCCGAGAGGTAGGGAGAGTCGATGGGGGGCGGCGAGTGGGGCATGATGGGTGGCGCGCGAGCGCCTTGCAGTGCGGAGTGCGGAGTCTCGGGATACAAAAGAAAAATGCCCGGGGCGACGAGGCGCCCAGAGCTGGCGCTTTAGCGAGGATTAGCGTGGCCGCAATTTGCCCAAAATCGCCACGTGGTACGGTTGTCGTGCTACTCACTAATGATCATTGACTGGGGCGGGGAAGGCAAGCGGTTAGGCGAACGAGCCAACTACCACTGCGGAACTCCCGATCACACCGATGACCGCCGATCAGTTAGCGCGCCAACCCGACATCGGGAGTTCCGCAGTAAGAACCATCCGAACCTCAAAGCCAGCGCCTACAGCGCCGGCCGCGAATCCGGCGGTGTGCGGACCGTGGCGTCGCGTCCCGTCCGCCGCGCCCGTTCCTCGACATGCGCCGCCAGCGCGGAAAGTCGCGCGCGCTCCAGCGGAAGGCGCAGCTCGGCGAGCACCAGCCGTCGTACGGGGGCCGGCAGCGGCGTCCACGGATCGCCGAACGCCACCAGCGCGCCGCCCGGCGCCAGGGTGATGCTGCGTGCGTCCGTCACCGACGACAGCAGGGCGCGATCGACGACGGCGAGCAGGGGCGCCGCCGCCGCGGCCACGACGAACGAGGCTTCAGTCAGTGACGATGCGACGAGTACATGATGCCCGGCGGCGGCCAGCGCCTGGGTGATCCCTTCCAGCAGCGACGCATCAGCGCCGACCAGCAGTATGTCAGCCACGTTCAGCAGTTTCGGTTGCAGAGTGTCATCGTCAGGTCGCCAGCAGGCGCGAGAGTGCGCGTGCCGCATCGACGCCATCGACGTCCACGAGTTTCTGTCGTCCGCTTTGTCCCGCCGCGATGTGCACCGCGCGAGCCGGCACGCCGAGCGCGTCGGCGAGCAGCGCCACCACCGCGTCGTTGGCCGCCCCCTCTACCGGGGGGGCGTGCACGCGCACGCGCAGCGCATCACCGTGGGTGCCGTCGATGCCCGGCTTCTTCGACCGCGGCTGCACGTGGATGGCAAAGCGCACGCCGGCGCCGCGTGGCGTCACGGTGAACGCCATCAGGCGAGACGCATGAGGAATCCCTGCACGAGCATCAGCAGGAAGTACGCGAGGATCGGCGTGACATCCATCATCCCCATCGACGGAATGACGCCGCGCAGCGGACGCAGGAACCATTCGGTGAGCGCGAACGACCAGCGCACATACCAGGCGAACGGCGAGGGGCGCACCCACGACAGCAGCACGCGGACGATCAGCGCGATTTGCAGCAGGCCGAACGTCCACGACACCACCAGGCGGTAGAGGCCGGCCGGCCCGCGCGACACCAGCGCGGCCGTGATGACCACTTGCTCGCGCACGAAATCCAGCAGGCTCAGCAGGATGATGCCGACGAGCACCACGACGACCAGCGTCCACCACGGCGCGCTCTGGGGATTGCCGCCGGCGCGCACGATGCGGCGTTCCACCGGCGTGATGAACGGCCGGACGGTCGAACGCAGGAAACCGGCCACGCGACCGAACGGGTTCAGGCGGCGCGTGCGCACCATCCAGTCGAGCGCGCAAAAAATCGCGACGACCACGGCGAAGGCGAAGAAGCCCCCGCGGAGCGCGGCGGTGAGATAGTCGAAGCCATAGAGGACGGTGCCCACACCTAATAAATGTGCGGGCACGCGCCCCCGAACAAGCGGTCGTCAGACCTTGCGCGACGGCGAGAAGACGAGTCGAAGAACGCCGGGCAGTGCCCGCGCCCGCTCCATCAGGCTGCTGCTGTGCGCCGCGCGCAGGAACGCGTCGATGTTGTCACGGTGCGCACGCGAGTAGCCGAACCACCAGGGTTGCCGCCACGCCTGGAACCAGTCGACCATCACTGCCTTGGTGCGCACGCACTCGAGCAGGCCGAGTTCCCCGTGCACCTTGCCGAGCCCGCTGGCCTTGTAGCCGCCGTGCGGCACGTCGCAGATGCCGGCGGTGGAGCAGGCATCGTTGATCACCACCGATCCGGCCTGCAGGCGCTGCGCCACGGCGATGCCGCGCGTGACATCGCCGGTCCAGACGGACGCCGAGAGTCCCTGCGTGGTGTCGTTGGCGCGCGCGATCGCCTCGTCCACGTCGCGGACTTTCGTGACGGGCAGGAGCGGCCCGAACGTCTCCTCGGTCATCGGCCGGCTGTCGGCCGGCACGTTGGTGAGGATGGTCGGCGGAAAGAAGCAGTCCCCCTCGGGCGTGACGAGCCGCAGCGCTGCGGTGGCGCCGCGGGCCATGGCGTCGTCGTACTGCGCGGCGATGGTCGCGCGCTGCTCGGGGCGGATCATCGGGCCGATGTCGGTGCGGTCGTCGGACCCTGGACCGACCGTCAGTTGGCTCACGGCTTTCGTGAGTGCGGCAAGGAAGGGCTCATAGACGCTCGCCTCCACGAACACCCGCTTGGCCGCGACGCAGGTCTGGCCGGCGTTGGAGAAGCGCCCCCAGGCGATGCCGCTCGCCGCGTGTTCGAGATTGGCGTCGGCCAGCACGATGGCCGGGTCGCTGCCACCGAGTTCGAGTGCGCATGGAATGAGCCGGCGCGCGCACGCCAGGGCCACCTTACGTCCGGTCGCCTCGGACCCCGTGAAGAAGACCTTGTCCACGTGTTCGCAGAGCGCGGCGCCCGTGGCACCGGCGCCGTGCACTACCTGATAGATGTCGGCGGGAATCCCGGACTCCAGCAGGCACGACCGCACGAGTTCGGCGATGCCGGGGGTCCACTCGCTGGGCTTGTTCACCACGGCATTGCCGCAGAGCAATGCCGGCAGCGCCGAGCTGAGCGGGAGGAACATGGGGTAGTTCCACGGCGAGATGATGCCCATCACGCCGTAAGGCTCGTGCACCAGCGTCACGCGCTTGCGCCACGCAATGAGCGCGGCGGAGCGCTGCCAGCGCGGGCGCAGGAACTTCGGCGTCACCTTGGCAAAGTGTTCGGCGAGGGCCAGCGTGACCCCCACGTCCACGCCGAGCGCCTCACCGACGGGCTTGCCGTTTTCGCGGGCGATGATCGTCGCGGCCTCCTCGCGTCGGGCGAGGAGCTTTTGCACGAAGGCCTCGATGGCGCCCGCGCGAACCCGCGGCGGGAGGGCGGCCCACGCCGGTTGGGCGGCGCGCGCTCGCGCGACGGCGGCCTGCACTGCGACGGCATCCGAGATGGCATATCGATGCCACACCTCACCGGTGGCCGGGTCCCGCGATTCAGGAACGCGGTCCGCGGGTGCGGAAGAGATGGCAGGGGCTTCGCTGGGGAGGCTACTCACGATCTTTTCCGGGCAGAGGGTGTCTCAGAGAATGACACCATGCCGTTTGTGACGCTACCCAGCGCGCGCGGGTATGTCATTGTGAAGCCGATACTTGATGAAGGGGTTCGGTTTGCTGAGCGATAATTAGTCTAACCTGTTGTTCTATAAGTATTTACAGGACGTCATCTGGGCAGTAATTCCTGCGTGGGTGACGGTTGGGTAGTGAGTGCTGGTCTCGGGTTTGACTGTGTCCGAGGCTGGCGGGTTCGGAGGCACGTCGGTCCAGCTCATCCAAGCGGAGTCTGATGGCACCGCGAGCACAACGTGCGGTGGCGGTAGCGAGGGAGGAGTCGCCTGCGGTATTGTGGGCTATCCAACCTGCCGACCCGTCCACTGTGCGCCCAAGCACCGACATCGATCCCGCCGTGCCCTTGCGAGCACGCCACGGTGAGGCGCGAGCGTTTGCCGAACTCGTGGAGCATTTCCACTCGCGATGCATGCGCTACGCGAGGTACATGCTGGGTGATGAAGAGGATGCGGAAGAGGCGGTGCAGGACACGTTCATTCGTGTCTACGACCATCTGGAGCAGTTCCGGCCCGACGCGCGGTTCGAGCCCTGGCTCTTCCGGATTCTTGCCAACCGATGCCGCACGGTGCGGGCCAGGCGTCGGCGGCGGGAGTCGCTGGTGATCACCGGGGAACTTCCCGCAGTGGCGATGGAAGAACCCGAGGAGACGCAGGATTTGCTGGAAGAGGTGGAAGCGGCGCTCGAAGAGCTGCCCACCGAGCAGCGGGAGGCGTTCCTGCTGCGGCATGTGGAGGATCTGTCGTACGAGGACATGGCGGTCATCACCGGGGTGCGGCTTTCCGCGCTCCGCATGCGGGTGAAGCGGGCGTGCGACACGCTGCGCATCCGTCTGCAACAGGAGAAGGGACGTGAACACTGAACACGACGAACTCATTGAGCGGGCGGCGACGGCGCTGCGCCGCCGTCGGCCCGAGACCCCCGGAGCCAAGGCGCGGATCCTCGCGACGGTCGAGGGGCGTCCGCGGCATTGGTGGCGTGCGGTGACGTGGCCATCGACGCCATTTTCACTGGCGGCCACGGTGTCGCTGGCGGCGGCAGCGCTGTTGCTCGGCTTCCTCACGCGTCAGGCGACGGAGCGTCCGGAGAGCGAGCGCCAACTGGCGGGGCTTCCGGCCGCCCGCATGCTTCCGGTGATCCCGGCGTCGCGCGTGACGGGCGAGGCCATGCCGCTGCCCGTGCAGTTCACCCTTCGTGACGTGCGGGCGAGCCAGGTGGCGCTCGTCGGCGATTTCAACGGATGGTCGCCCTCGGCGACCATCCTGGAGCCGGGCGACGTCGCGGGGACGTGGAGCGTCACGATCCCCCTGTCTGCTGGCCGGCACGTCTATGCATTCCTCGTCGACGGCCGCACCTGGATGACCGATCCGCGCGCCCAAACCGCCCGCGATCTGGACTTTGGGCGTGAAAACTCCGTACTTATCGTACAGGCACCGTAATGACACTTCGCCGACTCTTCCTCATCACGCTTGTTCCGTGCGCCGCCCAGGTGGCGCACGCGCAGGCGGCTCGCCTCGACGCGACAGCGGACGCAGGGGTCCGTCGCGCCGTGGAGCGCGAGGTCAGTGCCGCGCGCCTGATCGGTTTGCCCGAAGGGCTGCTGATCGCCAAGGCCAACGAAGGCCTCGCCAAGCGGGCGACGCCGAAGCGCATTACGGACGCCGTCGCCGCCCTTGGCAAGCGACTGCAGGTTGCGCGTGACCAACTCGCGCCCAACCCAAGCGAGGACGAAATTGCTGCAGGCGCCGACGCGTTGTACGTCGGCGTGCCCGCGCCCATCCTGAAGAAGATGCGCGCGGCCTGGCCCAACCGGTCGCTGGCCCTCCCCCTCGGCGTTCTCACGGAGCTCGTCGCCAAGGGACTGCCTGCCGACCGTGCCGCTCGGACGGTCACTGACCTGATGACGCGCGGGGCCACCAACGTGCAGCTCTATGCGCTTGCGCAGTCGGTCCAGGGGGACGTCGCCGCCGGCTGGGCGCCGGAAGCTGCACTCGATCTTCGCGCCCGCGGGGTGATGTCACTTTTGCCACCTGCTCCCGCCGCATCCGCGTTTACGAATCCGCGGAGGCCGTAGCGCCAATGAGATGAGGGGTTGCGCCGTCGCTTGCTTGCTGTTCGCCGCCCTTCGAGGCGCGGCGGCGCAGGCCCCTGATGAGATTCGAATCGAGACTGGCGTCGCTGAAGTGCGCCAGGCCGGTAATCGCTCGCGTTCGGCCGCCCTGCTCGGCGTTGTCTGGCGCCGGTCACGCGACCGGCTGGCCACCACGGCCAGTGGTTCGATGACGGTGGCGCGCGACTCGATCGACACGGCGCAGGGCTTGCTGGCCATGCGCTACCAGTTTGCCGCCCGGCCGCACTGGCACCTGGAGTCCGGCGTGGCTGGCGCGATTTTCGGGTTGAATCGCCTCACCGGCGGCGGCAATGGCGCGACGTTCCTGCGCATGCAGCACGAATACCGCACGCGCGGCGTCTGGATGGGAGGGGCCGGCGGCGTGACGAACCGCACCGGCACCTCGCTGCGATCCACGGCGTATGACATGGGGGCGTGGGGCGCCTACAAGCGGACCACCGCGACGTTCTCTGCCGTCTCCACGCGTTCGCTCGACACCGACCTGTTGTCGGCCAGCAGCCTGCCGTCGCGCCGGCCGGTGGGATCGTACGTGGTGCGCGACGGCACCCTGTCGGTGCAGCAGTCGCTGGCCGCCCTCGACCTGGCGGCGATCTTGACGCTGCGCAGCGGTGAAGGCATTGCCAAAGGCGTCAACGACCGGGCCGTGATGCTGGCGGCAGCGTTTTACCTGTCACCGGTGGTGGCGCTGACGGTGTCCGGTGGTCGGCAGCTGGCGGATCCCCTGCGCGCGCTGCCCGACGCAAAGTTCATGGCTGCCTCGGTGCGGGTGCTGCTGTTGCGCCGCGATCCGGCGGTCCGGCAGATCGAGCGCTACGGCGCCATTGCGATGGTGCAGGCTGATCCGGAAGGCGGTGCGACCATGACGATCCGCGTGCTCGCGAACTCGTCCGCTCGGGTGGAGGCGTACGGCAGCTTCAGCGCCTGGCAGCCCGTGCAGATGCAGTGGGTGCTGGATGCCTGGGAACTTCGGGTGCACGTGCCACAGGGGCCGCAGCGGGTGGCGGTGCGCATCAACGGCGCGCAGTGGCGCGCACCGGCCAACCTGACCAAGGTAAACGACGAGTTCGGCGGCGAAGCGGGGCTGGTCGTGGTGCCGTAGGGGTCGCGGACGTGCAACTGCAACTGCGGAACTCCTGATAACTCGGATAACAGGGATAACAGGGAGTGCATCCGTGGTTATCCCGGAATCCTTGTTATCGGTAGTTCCGCAGTTGGCGTCTCCCCGCTGGCGCTCACCCCTCACGACACCATATTAGCTGTGCTCGTCACCCCTTACCGTCTACCCCCGGACGTTCCCATGGAAAGACGCCAGTTCCTCAGTGGTCTCGCGGCCGCCGGTGTCACGCTGCCGGCCTTTCGCGCAAACGCCTTCGAGACGCTCTTCAAGGCGAACGTGATCGCCGGGGAACGCGGGCCGGCCGCTCTCGCCGACGACGAACTGTACTGGGCGCAGATCCAGCGCGCCTTCGACGCCGACCGGACGATGATCAACCTGAACAACGGGGGGATCTCGCCCACGCCGTCGCATGTGCTCGAGCAGATGATTCGCGACCTGAAGTTCACGAACGAACTGCCGGTGGAGCACATGTGGCGCGTGCTCGAGCCACGGATGGAGAGCACGCGGCGCGACCTGGCGAAGGACTTCGGCTGCGACCCGGAGGAAATGGCCATCGTGCGCAACGCGTCCGAGGCCAACGAGATCATGATCTTCGGCATTGACCTCAAGCGCGGCGACGAGGTCCTGGTCACCAACCAGAACTACCCGCGCATGATCACGTCGTGGCAGCAGCGCGAGTCACGCGAGGGGATCGTCCTCAAGCAGATCTCGTTCAAGGTGCCGCCGCCGAGCGATGACTACATCGTGGAGCAGTATCGCAAGGCGATCACGCCGCGCACCAAGGTCATCGAGGTCACGCACATCACCAACCTCACGGGCCAGATCCTGCCCGTGCGCGAGATCGTGAAGATGGCCCGCCCGCTCGGCATCGAGGTCTTCGTGGACGGGGCGCACGCCTTCAACCACTTCCCGTTCAAGCGCGACGATCTTGACTGCGACTATTACGGCACCTCGCTGCACAAGTGGACGCACGCCCCCATCGGGACGGGCTTTCTCTACGTGCGCCGGGAGAAGATCGAGCGGTTGTGGTCGCTGATGGGCTCGTCGCGCGGGAACGAGAAGAACATCCGCAAGTACGAGGAGATCGGCACGCACCCGCAGGCGAACTTCAATGCGGTGTCGGCCGCGCTCGCGTTCAGCCGTGGCATCGGACCAGAGCGCAAGATCGCGAGACTGCGCTACCTGCGGGACCGCTGGGCCAAGCGGCTGCTCGCGTCGAGCGACCGCGTGAAGGTGCTGACGCCGCTCGACAGCGACCGTGCCGGTGCGATCTGCATGTTCAGCGTGGACGGCATCGACCCGGGCAAGCTGGGCGGCTGGCTGAACGACAAGCACAAGATCGTGACCACGCCCATTGGGCATCCGGAGTTCAGCGGCATTCGCATCACGCCCAGCGTGTACACGAGCATCGACGAGATCGACACGTTCGGCGATGCGGTGCTCAAGGCAATCGCGAAGGGGATTGCATAGTCCGCAGTTGGCTGATGGCGTACGGCGTACGGCGCGAACAGCATAGAGCAGCTGTTAGCTGTACGCCGTACGTGTTACGCCGTACGAAACCACCTGACGGGATACTGATGGCTGCGAAGAAGAAGTCCGGTGCGAAGAAAAAGACCTCCTCCCGGCCGAAGGCGGCGCCCGCGTCGAAATCCGCCAAGCCGCTGCTTGCCCCGTCGCAGTTTTTCACCGCCGAGGGCGGGCCATGGGGCCGGTGCTTCCTTCCGCGCGCGGCCGGCGAACGTCGGTACTGGCTGGTGAAATCAGAACCCGACGTCTTCTCATGGGACGACCTGATGGTGGCGCCGAGTCGCACCACGCACTGGAACGGCGTGCGCAACTACTCGGCGCGCAACTTCATGCGCGACGGCATGGCACTCGGCGACCTCGTGTTCTACTACCACTCCAACGACAACCCGCAGGCCATTCAGGGGATCTGCGAAGTGGTGCGCGAGGGGTACCCGGATCCGACGCAGTTCGACAGCACGCAAGACGGCTACGACGAAAACGCCAAGGCCGGTGCCCCTATCTGGTACATGGTGGACCTGCGCGCTGTCGCCCCACTCGCGGTACCGGTGACGCTGCCGAGGCTGAAGGCCGCCAAGGCGCTGGCGCAGATGGCGCTGATCCGCACGGGGCGCCTGTCGGTGATTCCGGTGACGGTCGCGGAGTGGGAGGCGATCGTGGCCATGGGACGCGGGTGATCCAGTGAACCGTGGCGCAGGCGACGACGTGCTGTCGCGACGCGCGTTCGCCGGTTTGGTGGCTGGCGCGGCGTTCGCCGCTGCCGACGCGCGCCCCATGTTCGCGCACCAGCCGAAGAGTGCCACGGTGCGGCCGCTCCCCCTGGCCGCGCGGCCCCTGCCGACGCCCGCGCAACTCGCCTGGCAGCGCGACGAGTTCGCACTGTTCCTGCACTTCGGCGTCAATACCTTCACCAACCGCGAGTGGGGCGACGGTACTGAAGATCCGTCGATCTTCAACCCCTCGTTGCTCGACTGCGGCCAGTGGGCGCGCGCCGCGCGCGCCGCAGGCGCCCGTGCCGTCATCCTCACCGCCAAGCACCACGACGGGTTCTGCCTCTGGCCCTCGAAGACTACGCAGCATTCCGTGGCGAGCAGTCCCTGGCGCAGCGGGCAGGGCGACGTCGTGCGCGAGTGCAGCGATGCGGCGCGCGCCGAGGGACTGCGCGTCGGGCTCTACTGCTCGCCCTGGGACCGCAACGCCAGTGTGTACGGCGACTCGCCGCGCTACAACGACTTCTACATTGCGCAACTCACCGAACTGCTCACGCAGTACGGTGACATCGCGGAGGTCTGGTTTGACGGCGCCAATGGCGAAGGGCCGAACGGCCGTCGGCAGGTGTACGACTGGCCCCGCATCTGGGGGACGGTGCGGCGCCTGCAGCCAAATGCGGTGATGTTTTCCGATGCTGGCCCCGACGTGCGCTGGATCGGCAACGAACGCGGTTCGGCGGGCGATCCCAACTGGTCGACCGTCAATCCTGCCATCGTCACCGCGCCGGGCGTCGATGGGCCCGAGATCATTCGGTCGCTGCAGCACGGCGATCGCGACGGCACGGTCTGGCGTCCGGGCGAGACCGATGTGTCCATCCGGCCCGGCTGGTTTCATCACGCCGCCGAGGATGCGAAGGTGAAGTCGGTGGACGATCTCGTGGGCATCTGGTTCTCGTCGGTGGGCCGCAACAGCAAGCTCCTGCTCAACGTGCCGCCGGCGCGTGACGGACTCATTGCCGCCGCCGACGTGAACCGGTTGCGCGAGTTCCGGTCGGCGCGCGAGGCGCTCTTTGCCGACGAACTGACAGGACTTGAGTGGGCCTGGCGCGTGGTGCCGGGCCGACAGCTCGAGGGGGTCGCCGTGTTGCCGCGTGCCACGGCCATCAGCGTCATCCGGATGGGCGAACTAATCGAGCACGGGCAACAGGTGGTGCGATATCGCGTCGACGGCGATGTCGGCCATGGCGCGTGGCGTGAACTCTCGCGTGGCGAGACTATCGGGTACTGCAAGATGGACCGCCTGGCGGTGCCCGTGAGCGTCACGAGGCTTCGGGTCACAATCGAGGAGTTCCTCGACTCGCCGTCCACCGTACTCGTCAGGGCGTTCGCCGCGCGGACGTAGCGCCGGCGCCCGGCCCGCCAGCGTCCGAGGCCCCTCTCGCGTACAATTCGGTAGCCACGCCCCCCTTTGTCAGGTGGCCACCACCTTGACCCGGGTTCCTCCCATGTTCCTGCGTTCCATTGGAATGCTTGCGGCCACGCTCTGCGTCGCCGCGTCCCCAGTGCTCGCCCAGCGCGGCGGCCAGCGTGATGTCGGCCCCTCTGGTCCACCCAAGGTGCTCATTGTGCCGGGTGTGCGCGCCGGCACCAGCGCCTTTGCGCTCGTGAACTATCCCGAGATGCAGCCGCTCGTCGCCGGGCAGATGGATTTCAAGCACTACCACAACAGCGTCGAGATCGAAGAGTGGATGCGGAAGTGGGTGAAGGAACATCCGGACTTCGTCGAGATGTACTCCGTCGGCAAGACCTTTGGCGGCCGCGACATCTGGCAGCTGACGCTCACGAGCAAGAAGACGGGCAAGGATACCGACAAGCCCGCCGCGTTCTTTGAGGGCGGACGCCACTCCGGCGAGATCACCGGCACGGAGAGCGCGCTGTATCTCGCCTGGTATCTCATCGAGAACTACGGCAAGGATGCCGATGTCACGAAGCTGCTGGATACCAAGGCCGTGTACATCAGGCCGATCAACAACATCGACGGCTCCGACATGTACCGCCTGACCGCGCAGGCGAACCGCAGCACGGTGCGCCCGTATGACGACGACGGCGACGGCCTGCTGGATGAAGATGCGCCCGAGGACATCGATGGCGACGGCCTCATTCGCCAGATGCGCAAGTTCGTGGGCGCAGGCAAGGGCGACGCGATGATCGACACGCTGGACAAGAAGGGGCGCCTCATGCGCCGCGTCGGCGCGGGCAAGGGCGACTACCTGCTGCTGGCCGAAGGGATCGACAACGACGGTGACGGCCGGGTGAACGAAGACGGCATCGGCGGCCTCGACCTGCACCGCAACTACCCGGAGAACTGGCGCCCGATGCGCGAGGCGACGGGCCGCGGCTACACGCAGGGCGGCGCCGGCGAGTACCCGCTGTCGGAGCCCGAGACGCGCGCCGTGGTGCTGTGGCTGTTCACGCACCCGAACGTCGGCGTCGCCAACTCCATGGACACCGCGGTGCCGATGATGCTCCGTGCCCCGTCCACCTGTGAAGAGACGGAGTGCATGTACCCGGCCGACCTGAAGTTCTACAAGTTCTTCGATTCGGTGGGCGTCGCGAAAACCGGCTATCCCTGGGCCGGCGACGTGTATCGCACCTACAACACCCGCGGTGGCGTGAACCCGATCACCGGCGACTCGGCCCGTCCGGAGCCGCTCTTTGGCCACGGCCCCGATTACGGATACTTCCAGCTGGGCGCCATCTGGTACGGTGACGAACTCTGGAATGGCGGACGCGAGAAGGACTACAACAAGGACGGGCGCATTGACGAGTACGAGGCGCTGCGGTTCTGCGACGAGGACTACGGTGGCAAGTGCTTCAAGGCGTGGACGAAGTTCACTGCCGGCGGCGCGCTGGGCGAGGTGGAGATCGGCGGCATGAACCCGAAGTTCTGGTCGCAGAACCCGCCGGCCGAGTGGCTGGAGAAGTGGGCGCGGAACGAGGCGATGTTCAACGTCGCGCTCGCCCAGTCATTGCCGCAGGTGGAGATCGTGAGCGTCACGTCGGCGCCCGTGAAGCTGGCCAAGGGCGCCAAGGTCCAGGCCGATTCGGCGACGCACGAGGTGAAGGTGACGGTGCGCAACAGCGGCCTGCTGCCCACGGCACTCGAGATGGCCAAGCGCGTGAAGATCGTGCGCCCCGACATGATCACCGCGCGCGCGGGCTCGGTGAACACGAAGATCCTCGGCCGCGCACCGGAGTTCTGGTTGAACGGTGGCGAGTCGAAGGTGATCACGCTGCGCGTGAAGGCGGGCCCCTCGACGGAGGATCGCAAGCTTAACCTGCGATTCACGAGCACGCGGGGCGGCGTGGTGGACAAGGAGCATCAGATCGCGCCCTGACCGCACGCCAGGAATGACAGCGCGCCCCGTGACGATCCGCGTCACGGGGCGCGCTGCCGTTCATCGCCTACGCGCGCAGCATCTCGCGTTCAATCCGCGCGGCCAGTGGTGCGATCCCGTCGGCGAATGCCTCGAGGTCGGCCCACCGCGTGCGGTGGTTCGTGATGCAGACGCGAATCACGTAGCGCCCGTTGACCAGCGAGCCGCTGGGGACCGCGAGCCCGGATTCCTGGATGCGCAGCAACAGCTCCTTGTTGAGCGCATCGCACTGATCGTCCGTGAAACCGGCCGGCACCAGACGCCAGCAGACGATGTTGAGCGACACGGGCGCGCTGATCTCGACCTGCGGGACCAGCGCCACGCGCTCGGCGAAGGCGCGCGCCTGCGCCACGTTCTGTTCAATGATTTCGGCAAAGGCCGGGATCCCCTGCGCCTTGAATGACATCCAGACTTTCAGCGCCTTGAAGCCGCGCGTCAGTTCGGGGCCGCGATCGGCGAAGACGAGACCACCGGCAATCACGCCGCGTCCCTCGTCGCGCAGGTAGCTGGGCGTCAGGGCAAAAGTGTCGCGGTGCGCCTTGGGGTCGCGCACCAGTACGCACGCGATCTCGAACGGCAGGAAGACCCACTTGTGCAGGTCGAGCGCCAGCGAGTCGGCCCGCTCGATGCCTTTGACAATCGGGGCCAGCGCCGACGACAGCCGGGCGAGCGCTCCGAAGGCGCCATCCACGTGGAACCACAGCTGCTCGGCCGCCGCGAGATCAGCCAGCGCGTCGAGGTCGTCGGTGGCGCCGCTGTTCACGGTGCCGGCTGTGCCGATGATGCAGATGGGCCGCAGCCCCGTTGCGCGATCCTTCGTGATCATCGCCTGCATGGCGGCCACGTCCACACGCAGGTCGGCACCGACCGGTACCTTGCGCAGCGAGGCCTGGCCGAGGCCGAGCAGTTCCACCCCCTTCTGCGCCCAGCTGTGCGCCTCGGAGGAGGTGTAGACCATCAGCCGCGGACCGCCCAGCGCGCCCTCCGTCCGGAAATCGAAGCCAGCCCGTTCGTGGCGCGCGATGGCCAGCCCGAGGTAGTTGGCCATGGAGCCGCCGCTCATCAACAGGCCGCTCGACTCCTTCGGGAAGCCCATCAGCTCGGCGAGCCACGCGATCACGCGCAGCTCCACCAGCCGCGGCGCGTCGTTGAAGCCGGCCATGTGCGCGTTCATGCCCGCCGCCAGCATGTCGGCCATCATCCCGAGCGGCGTCCCGTTGCCCTGCACCCACCCGAAGAACCGGCCGCTGCGCGAGCCGTTGGTGTAGGGGAGCACACGCGTGAGGAACTCGTCGTAGACGGCCTGCTCACCCTGTGGCTGCATCGGGAGCGCCTCGTCTCCCAGGGCCAGCCGAATGTCCGCCGGCAGCGGCGTCCACGGCGGGCGCTCTGCCAGCGTCCGGAGGTGTTGGAGCGAGTCATCCACCATGCGGTGTGCGAGGGCGCTGAACGCGTCCCAGTCCTTCGGGTCGAGCGTGGCGTCGGTCTGGGCGGTGATGCGCGGCGTGGTCATGCCCTGAGCATAGTCGGTCGGGATTCCGTAGACTAC
>CANNKR010000047.1 GCA_947504615.1 Gemmatimonadota bacterium
GCGCGGCACGTACGGACTCGACACGGCGGGCGCGGTCACGCGGCCGCGGGCCACGCCGCCGGTGTTCGTCGTGCGTCGCGCGAGCGACGCCATGACGCGCGCACCGGGGGCGCGACTGGCCGCCATCCTGCACGTCGACAGCTATGCCTATCCGTCGGTGAACGTCATCGGCCGCGTGCGCGGCACTGATGCCAAGTTGCGCGACGAGGTGATCCTGTACAGCGGGCATCAGGATCATGACGGCGTGCGCTACCCCGTGGACGGCGATTCCATCTGGAACGGCGCCGACGACAACGTCACCACGAACGTCGCCATGCTCGCCATCGCGCGTGCCTTCGCCAAGCATCCGTCCAAGCGCACCGTCCTGTTCGTCTGGCACGGCGCGGAAGAGCGTGGGTTGCTCGGGTCGCGCTGGCACGCCGCGCACCCGGTGGTGCCGCTCGCACAGATCGCCGCCGTGATCAACGGCGACATGATCGGACGGAATTCCCCCGATTCCGCCTCCCTGCTCGGCTCGCAGCCGCCGCACCGCAACTCGCTGCCGCTGGTGCAGATGGCCATCGACGCCAACCGGCTGGTGGGCAAGTTCGTCATCGACTCCACGTGGGACCGGCCGACGCACCCCGAGGGATTCTACTTCCGCTCCGACCACATGCCGTACGCGCGCCTCAACGTCCCCGCCATCTATTTCACCACCACGCTGCACAGCGACTACCACACGCCGCGCGACGAGGCCAAGGCCATCGACCAGGCCAAGCTGACCCGCATGGCGCAGTGGATGTATCTTACGGGATGGATGGCGGCGAATGCCCCCCAGCGTCCTCCTCTCGATCCCGGTTTCAAGCTCGAACGCTAGGGAGCCACTGTGTCCAAGTCCGCACACCTCGCTGATCCCGACAAGAACCCGTCGTTCACCAAGGCCATCTTCTCCGGCGAAATCCGGGAAGACCTGATCTTCCCCTTTCCCGAACCCTCCGCGGCAGACAAGGAGGCGGCGGCGGCGATCCTCGACACGTTCCGCAGCTGGGCCAAGGACACGGTGGACGCGCGCAAGCACGACCACGACGGCAAGTTCACCGACGAGACGCGCGCGGGCATGGCCGAGCTCGGCCTGATGGGACTCAACATTCCCGAGGAGTACGGTGGCTTCGGGGCGAGTGCGACGGTCTTCAGCCGGATCTTCGGCGAGGTCGGCGCCACCGACCCCGCGCTCGCCGTCTACTTCGGCGCGCACCAGTCCATCGGATGCAAGGGCATCACCCTGTTCGGCACCGAAGAGCAGAAGCAGAAGTTCCTGCCCAAGTGCGCCAGTGCCGAAACCATGGCCGCTTTCTGCCTCACCGAACCCGGCTCTGGCTCCGACGCGCAGGCGATGCTGGCCACCGCCGTGCCCAACAGCGACAACACGCACTATGTGCTGAACGGCACCAAGATCTGGATCTCCAACGCCGGCTACGCGGGCATTTTCACCGTCTTCGCCAAGGTACCGGTGGACGTGGACGGCAAGGTGAAGCAGCGCGTCACGGCGTTCATCGTGGACGCGCACGCGCCGGGCGTCTCGCTGGGCCAGCTTGAGCAGAAGATGGGAATCAAGGCGTCTGACACGCGCTCTGTGGTGTTCGAGAACGTGATGGTCCCCGCAGAGAATCGCCTCGGTGAGGTCGGCAGCGGCTTCAAGATTGCGCTGGAAATCCTGAACTCCGGGCGACTCGGCCTGGCGGCGGCGTCCACGCAGGGCACGCGCGTGATGATGGGGTACGCCCTGGAGTACGCCAAGCAACGCGAGCAGTTCGGGCGTCCCATCGGGACGTTCGAGATCATCCAGCGCAAGTTCGCGTCGGCCGCGGCCGACTGCTATGCGTCGGACGCGGCGTGGCTGGTGACGGCGTCGATGGTGGACCGCGGCGGCGTCGACTTCTCGCTGGAGACGGCGTGCTGCAAGATCTTCGCCTCCGAACTGGCCAATCGCACGGCCAACGAAGCGCTGCAGATCGCCGGCGGCATCGGCTATTCCAAGGAGTACCCGTACGAGCAGTTCGTGCGCGACTCGCGCATCAACATGATCTTCGAGGGGACCAACGAGATCCTGCGCGCCCTGGTCGCGCTCTCGGCGCTGCAGCAGCCCGGGGAGCGGCTGAAGGAAATCGGCAAGGCGTTCAAGGATCCCCTGCACTCCATCGGCGCCATCGGTTCGTACATCGCCGGCCGCGCCAAGCGGCAGCTGGTGAAGCCGGTGTTCACCAAGGTGCATCCCGCGCTGAAGGACGAAGCCGAGCAGGTGGCCGATGTCATCCACGACCTCGCGACGGGCGTGGAAAGCCTGCTGATGTCCGAGGGGAAGGCGATCATCGAGAAGCAGTTCCACCAGGAGCGGCTCGCCAACTCGGCCATCGACATCTTCCTGGCCGTGTGCACGCTGTCGCGTGCCACCGCCGCGCTCGAAGCGGCTGGCGGCGATGAATCGAAGGTGGCTGCCGACCTGGATTGCGCGCGGCTGTTCATCGGAACGGCCGCCCGTCGCGCGCGCCGTGCGGTGCGCGCCCTGTCACGCAACCAGGACGCCCGACTCAAGGCCGTCGCCGAGCGGGCGATGGAAAATGCGAATCTTTGTCCGGAGTTGTCGATCGGGTAGGGCGGAGCGCGAGAGCGCACGAGCGCACGAGCTCAAGACAAGAGCGCGAGATGCCGGGTTGGCGTCTCGCGCTCTCGTGTTCGTGCGTTCGTGCGATCGTGTATTCGTGCGCTCGTGCGCTCTTCCTACCGGCTCACCGTCACCGTGCCCGCCGCCGCATCGTACGTCGAGGTGAGCGTTGTCAGGCTCCGCGTCGGCTCCCCGCCCTGCCATTGCCCGGTATTCGAAAACCGTGCGCCGTGATTCGGGCACAGGAACCCGCTGCCACTCAGGTTCACCGTTGTTCCGGCATGCGGGCACCGGAGCGAGAGCGCGGCAAAGGTCGCAGCGCCCGTGCGCACGAGCGCGACCGGCGTCCCACTGCCGTTATCCACCCGCGCCACGCCACCGACAGCGGACAACGCTGTGAAGCTTGCGACACGGACCAACAGGGGACCCCCGCTGGTGACCTCCTCGGGCCCCGTCCCCCCAACCTCCCCGTCTCCGCACGCCGCTTGGAGCAACGCCAACGCGGTCAGCGCCGCCGCACCAATAAACTCGCGTCGACCCAACACGCATCCATGGTCACACGCACGAGCTTCCGCCATACGGAAGGCCTCCATCAAACGGTGACCACTGCGCCGGCCCACTGCGCAGGCTCGGAGTCGGATTCGTAGTACTTGTCCACGTTCACCACCACCGAAGAGCCGTCGCGACGAATGGCCAGGCGGTCCATATTGCGCGTCGCCCGCCCCGAAATGAACTCACCGCTCGGCTTGTACCGGGACTCGTGCTTCGTGCAGCGAAATCCGACCCCCGAAGGATCCGCCTTCAGCGCCGTGTTCTGGTGCGGGCAGGACAGCGCGAACGCGTAGACGTGCCCGGCATCGCGCACCAGGATCACCTCGTTCACGTCGTCAAACCGCACGCCGTCCTTGGCTGGAATCGGATAGCGCACATCGCCGGCCACCCGCCCCAACGCACGGATCGCGCTGGGAGCGCCAGACGCCGCGCGGGGAGCGAGCCCCGAAGCCAACAACGCAGCCGTGAAGACGGAAAGGTCCTTCAGAAACGTGCGGCGGGCGACGATGCAGTTGCCCGCACAATCGTGCGTGCTCATGTCGATCTGTGGGTCGTGAGACATCAGGAGTTGGTCAGCAGCACGCCGCCCAGCGCGACGGCAAACCAGAGGGTGTAGCTGAGCCGCGATGACACCGTGAGCTTCGCCCAGGCCGCCGACATCGCGACGGGCGTCGTGCGCGCACCGCGCTCCACCGACTGCAGCCACGCGCCGTTGGCCAGCAACAGGGCGAATGCGATCATCTTGCCCCACCACACCGGCGACGTCGCGAATGTCTCGAGATCGGCCGCGGTGAGCAGCACGCCGGAAAACGCCGACAACGCCAGCCCGATGATCACCGGACGGTGGATGCTCTCCACGTCGGCCAGCAACCGGTGGCGCTCATCGTCCGAGGCCGTGCGCGCCTTCCACATCGCGCGATCCGCCGCGATGGCCAGTCCGCCGCCGCCCAGCATCCCCGCCACGTGCGTGAACATCACCACCACCTGCGTAGGCGACGACTTGGAGTAGAACCGGGCCCACGGCTTGACGAGGGCCACCAGCGTCTCGAGGTCGAGCATCTCAATCCCTCCGCAACGGCTTGAGCATCATCAGGTACGACACGGCCGCCACGGACATCGACGTGACCGCCACCGAGCGGTGCAGCTTGCGGTTGGCCTGAGACTCCTCGGCCTCTTCCGCCAGCGCGCCGGTCGCCGCGAACCCTGCATCGGCCAGCAGCATCAGCGCCGAGTGCACGGTGCGCCAGGTGCGGCCATCCTCCTGGCTGCGTGTCTCCCACCAGTTCAGCGATCCGGTGAGCGTGTTGATGGCAAAGAGCCCGGCGACCCCTCCCGCAAGCACCCCATGGGACGAGCGCGCCCACGCCGGCGCGGCATCCGATTTCTTGAAGAGCTGATCACCGGCGGCATACTCGGCCACGAACAGGGGCAGCGTGGCATACGACGCCACCTTGTGCACCCGCACGCGGAACGCGTAGGCCTCGCTCAGCCGGAACGCCTTGCGACGCACCTTCGTGGTGTCGGGCGCGGCCATGCCGACGCCAACGCGCAGGGCATCCATCCGGGGGCCTGTATTCACGGAGTCCGGACCGCCCACTCCCAGGGCAAGAACGAACGCGACGGTGGCGCCTGCGACCATGACGGCTCCAACGAAAAAGGGAGAGCGGGCACCGGAACTGGACGCGAGTGCTACCGCCCAGCTCCCAAAGTGTTCCTGCGCCCAACCAAAGCCTCAGAACAAAGATAACAGGTACCGGCCCCGAAGCGGACAACTCCTGCCTTCCACGGGTTAAATTGCCCGTGTGACCCAGCTTTCTTTCGCGGGCGTGAGCGTCGAGTTCGGCGCCACCACCCTGCTTCGTGATGTCTCCTTTACGGTCGCCGAAGGCGAACGTTGGGGGATCGTCGGCCGCAACGGCGCCGGCAAGACGACCATCTTCCGGCTCCTCACCGGGGAACAGCGCCCCACCGCGGGCGCCGTGTCGCGTGCCGGCACGCTGCGACTCTCACTGATGGACCAGAATCGCGACTTCGGTGACGCGGTCACGGTCTGGGAAGCGGCCGCGCAGCCCTTTGCCTCGCTCATCGCGCTCGAGGCATCCCTGCACGAACAGGCGAATCGCCTGGCCGACATGGGCAATCACCCCGACCCCGCGACCCTCGACCGCTACGGCCACGACATGGAGCGGTTCGCGCACGACGGCGGCTACGAGTTCCACGCCAAGGTCGATGCAGTACTCCAGGGCCTGGCGTTCGACGCCGAAGAAGCCAAGGTCAAGCTCCTGTCCGTCCTCAGCGGCGGCGAACGCGGCCGCGTGGGGCTCGCCGCACAGCTGGTGGCCCCGGCCGACGTCCTCCTGCTCGACGAACCAACCAACCACCTGGACCTCGATACCACCGAGTGGCTGCAGCGCTACCTGCTGGAGCGTCGCGACACCACGCTCATCGTCAGCCATGACCGCGCCTTCCTGGACGAGGTCGTGGACCACGTGCTCCACGTGGAGGCCTGCACCACGGCGACCTACCGTGGCGGCTACTCGGCCTTCGTGATGCAGCGCGCAGAGCGGCGCCTGTCGCTCGAGCGACAGGTCGACCAGCAGCGGAAGTTCATCGCAAAGGAAGAAGACTTCATCCGCCGCAACCTGGCCGGCCAGAACACCAAACAGGCCCAGGGACGCCGCAAGCTCCTCTCCCGGCTGCCGCGCCTGACGCCGCCGCCCGGCGAGGGCGACGCCATGGTCTTTTCCCTCGACGTCAAGGAACGCGGCGGCGACCGCGTGGTCTACTGTGATCAGCTCGACGTGGCCGTCGAGGGACGCACGCTGGTCAAGGGTTTTCACGCCACCGCCATGCGCGGCGACGTGGTGGCCATCGTCGGCCCCAATGGCGCCGGCAAGTCCACGTTGCTCCGCACCATTCTCGGCGAGCGCGAGCCCACGCGCGGCGAAGCCAAGCTGGGCGGCTCCATCACCGCCGCGCACTTTCGCCAGGATCTGGCCCAGGTGCCAATGGGCACCACGGTGTACGACGTCATCGCCGACCTGCGCCCGCTCTGGACGCGGGGCCAGGTGCAGGGACTATTGGGCGCCTTCGGCTTCTCGGGCGACACCGTGCAACGCCGCACCGACGCCTGCTCCGGCGGCGAACGGTCGCGCATGGCGCTCGCCATGATCACGCTGTCGCGCGCCAACCTGCTGGTGCTCGATGAACCGACCAATCATCTGGACGTCGAGTCCATCGAGGCCATCGAAGATGCGCTCGATGGCTACGAGGGCACCGTGCTGCTGGTCAGCCACGACCGCGCCTTCCTGCGAGAGCTCTCCACGCGGGTGTGGGCCTTCGACGGCACCAAGGTGGAAGACTTTGGCGGCACCTTCCAGGAATGGGAGGAACGCCAAAAGGCCCGCGCGGCCGAAGCATCGGCCGAAGCCACCCGCGCCACGATCGCCCGTCGGGAAACAGAGAAGAAACAGGCGCAGCGCAGTTCGGCATCGCAGGGCAAGGAGCACGCCGCACGCCGCGACCTGCGGCGCAGCGCCGAGCAGGCAGAAAAAGAGGTGGCGCGGCTCGAAGCCAGGGTCGTGGCGTGTCGCGACGCCGTGCAGGACCCGGCCTTGTACGACGGCAGCGCGGCGAGCGGACGGAAAGCCACCGAGCTCAACCGGGCGCTCAAGGACGCCGAGGCGGCGCTCGACGGCGCCATGCAGGGCTGGGTCGAGGCCACCGCAGCGCTCGCCGAAGCCTAGGACCGAACGACAGCGCCCCGCTCGATCACGTCGAGCGGGGCGCGTTGCACAGCGTCACGGTGCCTACTTGGATTCGGGGCGCACCTTGGCGTACTGCTCCACCGCGTATCGCAGGGCGAGCACCGCGGAGGCCTTCAGTTCGTACTCGACTGCGAGTTCGCCAAGCTGGGCGGCTGAGTGACGGCTCAACTTGGCCGACTTGAGATTGCAGGACTGGTGGCGCCGCGCATATTCGCGACTCGCGTGCCACAGCGAGTTCGCCGCGTGCCAGCAGGCATCGTCCAGCCCGTCGTGTGACTCCGATGCGAGCCCGGCGTAGTGCTCGCCCGCGGCCTCGAGGACGCGCGCGCTCACCACCGACACCTCAATCACGCCCTCCAGCTCCACTTCGCCACACGACTGTTCCAGCACCCGGGCGAGCCGCGCCTGCTGGCGACAGCACTCGTCGCCGGCGCGGAACAGCGCGTCCGACGCGCATTGAAGCGACGGCGTGTCCTGTACGGAAAGCGCGGCGGCGCGTTTGGTCGGGGCGCTTTTGGGAGTCGGCATGCGGCGAGTGGTCCGGTGGGGTGGTTGCCTTGAACAATTGTCAGGGGCACCACCGCGCCACAAGCGCCCTAGCGCAACTCGCCTGCCCTGATGTACAGGGGGAAGGTCACCCGCCGGGCGGTTGAGGGCGCCCCCCACCGCTCGCCGATCGTCCGGGTGAACGCCTCAATGGAGTCACGCCCCCGGGCCGCGATGCTCCGCTGAACGGCCGACCAGGTCTCGATATAGCCCACGAACTGCGCCAGTGTCATGTCCGCCACCATCTCGAACGGCGGCACGTCCAGCTCATCAATGGGCAGCGCCACCGTCCGGTACCCTTCGTCCACCAGCCGGCGCTCGGGCGGCCAGAACGCACCAACCGTAACCCGATAAAAGAACTCGACAAGCTCGTCGATCGAGCGTTCAATTCGGCACAGCGAGTAACACCAGACAGCCAGCACCCCGCCGGGCTGCAGCACCCGGCGGGACTCGCGCACGAAGGCGTCCACATCCATCCAGTGGAGCGCCTGCGCTGAGGTCACCAACTGCACGCTCCCTGCCTCGAGCCCCGTGTCGTACTGGGTCACGCGATACTCCACGCGCGGGTGGAGCCGCGCGTTCGCGATCTGCGCCGCACTCGGGTCGGTGGCCAGCACACCAGCGAAGCGTTCGGCCAGCCCCACCGCCGCCTGGCCGTTGCCCGTTCCGCAGTCCCAGGCGAGGTGGGTACCGGGCGCAACGACCGCGAGGTAATGAAAGAGCGCCGCCGGATACCGCGGCCGGAACTTCGCGTACGCCTGGGCGTGCGACGAGAAGTGGTCGGAGAACCCGGCCGTCAGTTCGGCGTCGCGGGGCGGCCTCACGGCGCGAGCCGATCCTCGGCCACGAAGGCCAGGCGATCCCCTGTGGGGCTCAGGGCCAGACGCGAGATGTTCCGCACGCCATCGGCCGCAAGATCAGCCACCACGTCCCAGCGGCCATCGACCCACGCGAGTATCCGCGACCCACTGGCCGTCAGCAGCACCCCACCGCTCGTCCAGACGTGATAGTCCGCACGCGCCGGCGCCTTCGCAATCGGCGTCGATTGGCGCGTCACGACGTTGAACTCGGTGATCCAGGCGCCATCCGTGCCGTTCTGGGCGTAGCTGATCGCCGGGCGGCCCGGAACCTTCTGCAGCGCCCGCCCGATGTCGCGCGCCACCACCTCGGCGGTGCCCGTGCGCGCGTCGGCAATCTGCAGCGTGGCCGGTGAGCCCAGTACGAACAGCCCCAGCGTCACGTCGCTCGCCCAGACGTGGTAACCCACCTTGAGCTTCGGAATCAGGATGGAGGGTGCGCCGCCGCCCGAGAACGGAAATCTCCAGAGCAGTTGCGTGCTGTCGCCTTCCACGCGAATGGTCGAGAAGTTCGTGCCATCGGGCGTCGCGGTCGCCGAGTATTCACTCTCGATCGCGGTGTTCGTGACGTTGGCGCGGACCAGCGTCTTGAGGTCCATGCGCCAGATGTCCGACGGCCCATCGCCCTCGATGGCCGTGTACAGGATGGCCCCACCGTCAGTCGTGAATGACGGCTGGTTGTCGTAGCCCGTCCGGTTGGTGAGGTTCAACGCGCGCCCCACGCGCGGCACGCCGCGCCCATCGAGCGTCGCGGTCCAGATGTCGGTGGACGGGCGCCCCTGAGCCGACAGCGCGGCCAGCGGCAGCGCGAGAATACAGGCCCCTCGTCCCAGCAGTTTCGTGATCAAGATGCCACTCCCGGCCAATGGTCTCAGGTGGAATCGACGGTGCCCGCCGTGCGCGCGCGAGGTGCTCGCCGAACGAGGGCTACCCCACCGCGGGCGTCACTTGGCCTCGGCATTCGCCGAAACCGATGCGACGGAACCCGTCGCGCGCACACCAGCCGCGCAGCGTCACTTCGTCACCGTCGTGCAGAAAGGCGCGCGTTTCACCGGAGGACAGTGTCACCGGCTCCTGTCCACGCCATGCCAGTTCCAGCAGGCAACCGCGCGCATCACGCTCCGGCCCCGACACCGTGCCACTTCCGATCAGGTCGCCGGGGCGCAGGTTGCAGCCGTTGCTCGCGTGGTGCGTCAGCATTTGCGCGAGCGTCCAGTACATCGACCCGAACGACCCGTGGCTCAGGCGTTCGGCCGGCCGTCCGGCGTCGCGCATCGCCGCCGTGCGCAGCCAGACTTCGAGCGTGATGCCGAAGCCACCGTGCGCGCGGTCCGTGGGATCGTCGAGATACGGCAGCGGCGACGGATCGCCGTCGGGGCGTGCAAACGAAGGCGTGCGGAACGGTGCCAGCGCGTCGAGCGTCACGATCCACGGCGACACGGTGGTGGCGAAGTTCTTGGCGAGAAACGGCCCGAGCGGCTGGTATTCCCACTGCTGCAGGTCGCGGGCCGACCAGTCATTCAGGAGACAGAGCCCGAACAGGTGCTCCTCGGCCTCGGCCAGCGGGATCGTGTCGCCGACGCGATTGCCGCGCGCAATGAACGCCCCGATCTCCAACTCGTAGTCCAGGCGCGCACTGGCGGTCCGCGTGGGCGGGCCCGCCGGGTTCGCCGCGGTCTGCCCGTGCGGCCGACGTACCGGCGTGCCGCTGGCAATGATGCTCGATGCCCGCCCGTGATAGCCGATGGGCATCCACTTGTAGTTGGGAAGCAGCGGATTGTCGGGGCGAAACATCGACCCCACGTTGGTCGCGTGAAAGACCGACGCATAGAAATCAGTGTAGTCGCCAATCTCGGCCGGCACGCGCATGCCGATGGCGTCGGGCGACGCCAGGATGTCGCCGGCGAGCGCCTGGGCGCGTTCACCTTCGGCCGTGTCGGCGCGAAGCAGCCGGTGCACGACACCGCGCACGGCGCGCGCGTCGCCACGCCCCAGCGTCATCAGCGGGTTCAGCGTCCACGACGCCAGCGCATCGCGCACGGCCGGGTCGAGCGTGTTGAACAGCCCGGCGCGCATGGCCGCGAGACCATCGAGCACGCGGTCACCGATGGCGATCCCCACGCGCGGCCGTTCCTCGAAATCGTGACGGAAGACACCGAACGGGAGGTTGGTGATCGGGAAGTCGGTATCGGGCGCGTTGGCGCCGTCGACCCACGACGTGATCGCCGGGTCGTGCGTGTCGTCGAGGTGCGGACTGGTCACTGGAGGCCCAGGGCCGAAAGGTCGTCGAGGGGCTCGCGAAACGAGCAGGAGCCGAAACTCAGGGCAAAGCGGGAGCGCGCGTCGGCGAGCCTCGCGGTGGTCAGCCGGTGGCCATGCCATTCCACGCCGTCGCCGGAAAAGTGCATCGCGCCGACGTCCCGATCCTCGAGGAGTTCCGCAACCTCGGAGGGCGCCATTCCGCGCCGCGCGAACGCCGCGGCGAGGAAGAGATTCAGGAAGCCACACATGGTGCCGGTGGCCGCCCCAGCCAGCGGCGTCAGCGGATATTCCCCCCGCACGGGATGGTGCAACCCGGCGGTGGCTTTGAACATCACGTCGTGCTGCGCGCACGCCATCAGGAACCGCACGACCTCCGCCGTCGTCGGGATGGTATCGGCTGTGACGCCGCCCATGCGGATCTTGGCGAAACACCGATGCGCGCCAAGCGCGGCGATCAGCTCCCCGGGGTCATCCTGCACCGGAACTTCAACAAAGAGCGTCCCGACGGCGGCGAGCGGCCCCAGCAGCGATACCGCCTCGACCGTCGATGCGCGTGTCTCCACGGTGTCGATGATCGCCCGCCCGCCGAACCGCGTGTTGAAGGAGCGGATCGCGTCGACGTCACTCACCTGGGCGAGCACCGAGAGCCGCCAGCTGTCCTCGCCGAGGTGCGGCGTCACCGAGATGGCAAACTCATCGAGCCGAATGGCCGGCACGACGAAACGCGCCAGCGCATGCGCGTCCGGGCTGACCCGATACGCCGCAAAGTTGGCCACCGCCTCGTTCATCGGCAGCGCGGCAGGCGGAAAAAGCCCCGCGTAGTCGATGAGCCCGGCGAGCAGCGATTTCAGCGCCGTCGTCATCGACCGTCTGCCGTCTGCTGTCTGCCGTCTGCCATCACATCTTCGGCCCGCGTTCGAGATGCTTCCCCAGCCACCCGTGGAATTCCTTGTACCAGAGCTGGCTGTTCTGCGGCTTCAGGATCCAGTGCCCCTCGTCGGGAAAGACGACGATGCGGCTTTCCACGCCCTGTCGCTGCAGCGTCGTGAACATCGACAGCCCTTCGGTATAGGGGACGCGATAGTCGAGCTCGCCATTGATCACGAGGGTCGGCGTCTTGAAGTTCTTCGCGTACAGGTGCGGCGAGAACTTGCGGTACTGCGTCGCCATCGCGTCCGACGTCCAGAACGGACCGCCGTACTCCCACTCGGGGAACCACAGTTCCTCGGTGGCCGCATACATGTTTTCCAGGTTGAACGGCCCCGCGTGCGACACCAGCGCCTTGAACCGGTTGGTGTGGCCGGCGATCCAGTTCACCATGTAGCCGCCGTACGAGCCGCCGGCCGCGGCCATGCGCGTGCTGTCCATCCACGGGTTGGCCTTGAGCGCGGCATTCAGCCCGTTCATCAGGTCCGTGTACACCTTGCCGCCCCAGTCCTTGCTGACGCCGTCGGTGAGCTTCTGGCCGTAACCCGTGGAGCCCGTGGGATTGACGATCACCAGGCCGTAGCCGCCGCTGGCGAACAGCTGGTAGTTCCAGCGCGTGCTCCATGAGTCGAGCCACGCCCCCTGCGGGCCGCCGTGGATGAGGAGCAGCACGGGGAACTTCTTCCCGGCCTCGAACTGCGGTGGCTTCATCACCCAGCCGTGGATCTTCACGTTGTTGGCGCCCGTGAACCAGTAATCCTCGAGCGGCGGCAGCGTGAACTGGGCCAGCAGCTTGTCGTTTTCGTGGGTGAAGGCCCGCTGGTTGCTGACCCCCGACGCGTCCAGCGTCCCCAGCCACACCTCGGCCGGCGCCGACGCCGACTCGCGGATCCACGCCACGGTGCCGTTGTTCGCGATGCTCAGCTGCGTGTTGTTGTGCTCGGTGATCACCGCCTGCGGCGCGCTCGCGTTCCCCTTGGCGTCCAGCGTCACGCGGAACCAGCGGTCGCGCCCCTGGTCACCGGCCATCACGAGCAGCGTCTTGCCGTCGGGGGCGGCCACGTAGCCATCGGCGTTGCGGTCCCACGCGGGCAGGAGTTCGCGCGGGGCGCCCTTTTCGGTGTCCCACGCCATCAGGCGCCAGCGGTCCGCTTCGAAGCCCGCGCGCTGCTGCGACGCGTAATAGATGGTCTTTCCGTCGGGCGAGACCACAGGGTTCTGGTCCGCTCCCTTGTTGCCGATCGTCTCGGCGTGCGCGTTGCCGCCCGCCACGCCCACCGTGTACACGTTGAGGTCGGTGGACCAGGCGTTCTTCGCGCCCTGATCCTTGGCGGTGAACGCGAGGTTCTTGCCGCTCGGATCCCAGGCGTACCCCTCGCTGCCACCGAACGG
This sequence comes from Gemmatimonadota bacterium, assembly GCA_947504615.1. Lineage (GTDB taxonomy): Bacteria > Gemmatimonadota > Gemmatimonadetes > Gemmatimonadales > Gemmatimonadaceae > PNKL01. The sequence continues at coordinate 12,945 of CANNKR010000047.1, forward strand.
ACCCGGTGGCACATCGTACTTCGCCCCGGCCACGAGGTCGCGCACGTCGCCGCCATCGGGCGTCACCACGAACAGGTGCGAGCGCGTCCCTTCGTCATACGCATTCCAGTGGCGGAACAACAGTTCGTCGGAGGCATGCGCCTTCACCTTGCTCTCGCTCTTGGCCTTCTCCCTCGCGGCATTGCACGCCTCGTCGCGGCAGTCGGGGTACACGGCCGACACGAACGCGATGCGGTCTCCCTTCGGCGACCAGACGGGGCCGCTCGCCCCGCCCGTGAGGTTGGTCAGCTGCTTCCGCGTCGCATTCTCCGAGATGATCCACAGCTGACCGCCGCTGATGTACGCGATCGACGTGCCGTCGGGTGACCAGCGCGCCTCGCTCGCGACCGTCTTGTCATCAGGGAACGGCATCGTCTCACCGCCCGCGATGGGCGCTGCCCAGGTGCGCGTCGTGCGCTTGTTGGCCGCGAGGTCCGCGGTGCGCACGGCATAGAGCAGCAGCTTGCCGTCGGGCGAGAGCTGCGGGTCGGACACCATGCGCGCCGACGCGAAGTCCTCGAACGTGATCACCCGGCGCTGCTGCGCCCCCAAGCCCGGCGTGGCGCCAGCGAGGATCACCAGCGCGAACGGAAGCAGACGATGACACTTCATGCGGCACTCCTGCGGCCAGCGGCCGGCTTGACCTAGAGAAACGTCGAGAGTTCCGGAAAGAGCTCGGCCAGGCGCGCGGCCAGGTCCGGCTTGTCACGCAGCAATCGAAAATCCGAGAATTCAAAGCCCGGCGCCACCGTGCACCCGGCCAGCGTGTACTCGCCCGTGCAGCGCACCGCCTGCCAGCACCCGGCCGGCACCACGCGCGCCGGCGCACTCGCGCCGCCGACCGGGCCCAGCACTTCCATCTTGTGGCGCGAAAGCTGCGGGTCAAGCAGGTGCAGCTCGATCGGCGCCCCTTCGTACCAGTGCCACACCTCATCCGAGGCCACGCGGTGCCACGGATTCGCGTCGCTCCCCTGCAGCAGGTAGTAGATCGATGTCGCCGCCCAGCGCTCCGAGCGGCCGTCATCGGTGCGCACCATCCGCCGCGAACGGAAGATCTCGCGATAGAACCCCCCTTCGGGGTGCGGAGCGAGCGCCAGCTCGCGCACGAGGGCGTCGGCCCGGCTGGTCACGGCGCGCCCTGGTGGAGGCGCACGGCCGTCGCCCGGGCCCGCACCTTGATGTTGATCACTTCCACCCCCACGGCAAAGGCCATGGCGAAGTAGGTGTATCCCTTGGGGATGTGGTAGCCGAAGCCCTCGATGAACAGGTTGCCGCCGATCATCAGCAGGAACGACAACGCCAGCACCTTGATGGTGGGATGCTCGTCCACGAAGTCCGAGATCGGCGTCGAGGCCCAGAGCATCACCAACAGCGCCAGCACGTTCGCCGCAATCATCACCCACACTTCCTTCACCATCCCCACGGCGGTGATCACCGAGTCAATGGAAAAGACGATATCCACCACCATGATCTGCGCCACCACCGCCCACAGCGCGGCCCGGACCTTGACGTCGCCCTGCTGGTGCTCCGTCCCTTCGAGCTTGGAGTGGATCTCGTAGGTCGCCTTGCCGATCAGGAAGAGCCCGCCGACGATGAGAATCAGGTCGCGGCCGGAAATCGCGCGCCCCATTGCCGTAAACAGCGCGCCCGTCAGCCCCATGATCCACGTGATGCTCAGCAGGAAGAGCACGCGCGTCAGCAGCGCGCCCGTCAGCCCCAGCCGCCGCGCCTTGAGCTGCTGTCCCTTGGGGAGCTTGCCCGCCAGGATCGCAATGAAGATGATGTTGTCGATGCCGAGGACGAGTTCGAGCGCCGTCAGCGTGACGAGCCCGATCCAGATATTGGGATCGGCGATCCAGGAGGGCATGGGCGAGAGGGGTTGGGTGAGAAGGGCAACCGCGGCAAATCGAGCGGCACCAGCCGCTCCCAAAACTACCGCGCCGGCTCCATCGGTGGAGCGATACCCCCCGACCAGGTAATCGTCCAGCGGCGGGTCTCGCCGGGCTCCAGCCACTGCGCGCTCTCCCACGCTCCAAGCGCATCGCTGAGCGTGTCGGGGGCGCCGATGGCCGGCTCGAAGCCCAGGTTGTGATACGGCGCCGGCTTTCGCCACGGCAACACCGACGTCCGGGGCAACGGGTTCCAGCCGCCGTGGTTGATCCACAGCCCGAGATGCGTCACGTCCGCGGCGTCAAAAGTGGCGGTCAGCATCGCACCGCCCTCGATCACACTCAGTGACTGCACACCCCGCGGGAGATCGACGAACAGCTTGCAGGCGTACGGCTGCTTCCGCGCGCCGGCCGGCGCCGACACGTCCAGCAACTGTCCACCGCTCCGCAGGCGCGGCCACCGGTGCTCCGCCCCTACGCCACCCAGGTCTACGCCGAGTTCAGCCCAGACGCGCACTCGCGCGCCGTCGGGAAGCACTAGGCGCGTGGCCCCGGTCAATGGCAGCAGCGGATGCGCCGACCAGACGAAGGGCATGCGCAACTCGCCACGATTGGTCGCGGCGTAGTCGCACCGCACCGTCCCACGGGGGGTCACCAGCACGGTGCGCTCGAACCGGTACGGCAGGCACTCCCCCGTCCATATCAGGTGCGCCCGGTGCCCATCGTCGCCCGTGGTCAGCGTCAGTGCGGGCTGCTGCGACCACAGTTCACCGTGATCAGGGAGCTCACGCCCCCCCGCGCCGCGCACCAGCGACGGTAGCGTGCAGGCCCCCACGGTGGGGAAGCACTCGTCCCAGCCGCCACTGTCCGCACTCAGCACGTACGACGCCTTCGCGTCAGGCAGCCGGAACGGCAGCTGCGGGTTCTTCCACAACCATTGCCGCGCGCCAAGCCACAACTCGGCAATCTTGCCGCCCAGCGCCGGAATGAGGACGACGCGCGCATCGCCCCCCTGCAGCTCGACCGTGCCGAACGACGGGGAAGGCGCCGCGTCAGGCAACTGGACTACCGGATGGTGGCCGGGTCGATGCCGCACGTGGCGAGCACGCGGGCCACGGCGTCGCCGATCTTGTTGTTCGGCGTACTCGCGCCCGCGGTCAGTCCCACGCGCACCGGACCCTGGCCCAGCCAGTCGGGCGTGTCGCCCTGGAGTCCCGTCACCGGGTCACGCGAGCGAATGGTGCCGCGCGCTGGGTCGATGCATAGCGCGTCTTCCACGTGGAACGTGCGCACCCGCTCGGCGCAGAGCGCGGCCAGCGACAGCGTGTTGCTCGAGTTGTAACCGCCGATCACCAGCATCACGTCCAGGGGCTGCTCCAGCAGCGCGTTCACCGCGTCCTGCCGGTCCTGCGTCGCACTGCAGATGGTGTCGAAGGTGCGAAAGTTCGACGCCCGGTAGGCGTCGCCCTTCACCGCGGCCATGGTGCGCCCCACCTCCTCGGCGATCGCCATCGATTCCCGGGCCAGCATCGTCGTCTGGTTGGCCACCCCGATGAAACGCAGGTGCAGGTCCGGATCGAAGTGCGCGCTCGAAGACCGGGCGTACTTGGCCAGAAACGCCGTGCGGTCGCCGCGCCCCTCGATATACGCGCACACATCCCGGGCCTCGTCCATGTTGCGCACCACGAGGTAGGTGCCACCCGGGAACTTCTCCACCTGCGACGCCGTGGCACGCGTCTCCTCGTGGTAGTGCTTGCCGTGGATCAGCGACGTGAAACCGTCGCGCGCGTACGCCTCCACGCGTTTCCACACGTTCAGCACCGACCCGCAGGTCGTGTCCACCACCACGCACCCGCGCTCGCGCAGGATGTTGAAGTCGGTGATCGTCACACCGAAGGCCGGCAGGATCACCAC
>CANNKR010000048.1 GCA_947504615.1 Gemmatimonadota bacterium
ACGGTAGACGGTAGACGGTAGACGGTAGACGGTAGACGGTAGACGGTAGACGGTAGACGGTAGAGCGCCCGGCGGACTTACGAAGTCCTCCGGGCGCTTCAGCTTTTTGTCTACCGTCTACCGTCTACTGCCTACCGTCCTAGAACAGTCCGCCCGGAAAGTATCGATCCTTGGCGATGAAGACGGCGGCCAGCGCGAGGTACTGCAGGAAGGTGCTGATCTCGCTGCGCCATGCTTCGGCCCAGTGGAACTCGCCCCCCACCTGGCCGGATGCGCCCAAGGGGATCCAGCGCGGGGTGCGGCGCTTGAATGCCAGGTATTCCTCGCCGAAGATCGACTCGAGCACGCCTTCTTCGTAGCGGACGATGAAGAAATACTCGATGGCGAAGACGACCACGGCGACGGGGAGGAACCACCAGACGCCGCTGAGTGCCACGAAGCCCATCCACAGCAGGAAGTTGCCGTTGTAGAGCGGGTTGCGGCTGAGCGCAAACGGCCCGTGCGTCACGAGCTTCTGCACGTTGCGCGATCGGCGGCGCGTGACGGTGCCGGCGGTGGCCACCCCCCACAGGCGCCACGCTTCCCCGCAGACGATCAGGATGGTGCCGACGATCACCCCGATCTGCGTGATCCCGCCGGCCGCGAGCAGCGGGACGACGAGGAACGGCACGGGTAACCAGCCGCGATTGCGGAAGATGACCGCGCCGATGCGGGCGGGGCGGGAGGTTTCGGAAGCGGAGAGCGTAGTCAAGACGGTCGACGGTAGGCGGTGAACGATAGACGGGGAAAGATAGTGCGCCGGGGGCTACTGCGCGGTCAGCGAGATGAGAAACTCGCTCAGCACGTGGTTGAACGTCGCCGGGCGCTCGACGTTGCTCACGTGGCCGGCGCCGGCGATCACTTCCAGGCGGCTGCCGGCGATGGCGAGGTGCATGGCCCGCGCTTCCTTGACGGGGGTCAGCACGTCTTCCTCGCCGACCACGATGAGCGTGGGGACGTCGATGGTCCCGAGCGTGGGCGTCGAGTCGGGGCGTGCCATCATCGCGTCCAGCGCGCCGACGACGCCGAGCAGCGGCGCGAGCGCCATCATGCGATGCAGTGCATCCGCGAGTTCAGGGTTCTTGAGACGCGTCGTGCGCCCCACCATGCCGTCGAGCAACTGGTTGGCTACGGCGGTGCATCCCTCCGCCTTCGCCAGCGCCTGCATCTCGCGCCGCGCCGCGCGCGTGGCGTCGCTGTCGGCCCCGGCCCGCGTATCGCAGAGCACGAGGGCGCGCACCCGCGACGGGTGCCGGCGCCACAACGCCAGCGTGGCGTAGCCACCCATCGAGAGGCCAACGACCACGGCGCGCTCGATGCCGAGCTGGTCGAGGAGCGTCACGGCGTCGTCGGCGTAGGCGTCCACGGTGCAGGGAGTGCCGGGCGCGCTCTCGCCGAAGCCGCGCAGGTCCATGCTGATGGTGCGCGCGGGCGCGGCCAGCGCCCCGAGCTGCGCCGACCAGAGCGATCGGTTGTGGGGGAAGCCGTGCAGAAAGAGCACGGGGATCCCCGTGCCGGCGTCGTCGTACCCGAGCGCGTGCCCGTTGGCGAACGTGATCATGGCGCGTCTGCCACGGCGACTTCGGCTTCGCTGGGGTCGTCGATCACATGCAGCCGCTGCACGGCCACAACGACGGCGGCGAGCAGCGGCGTGGCGACAAACAGCCCCATCAGTCCGAACACGTAGGCCATGACGACCTGCGTCATCATGGTGAGCGCCGGCGGCAGGTCGAGCTGTTCCTTCATCAGGTACGGAATGAGCAGGTTGTTCTCGAGGAACTGGATCCCCCAGTACGCCACGACGACAACCAGTGCCTTTTGCGGCGAATCCACGAAGGCCATGGCGATGGCCGGAATGGCACTGAGGGTCGGGCCGACGTTGGGGATGAACTCGAGGATGCCGGCGATGACACCCAGCGGCACGGCGGCCCGCACGCCGATGATGCTCATCAGAATGGTCGTCACGGTACCGATGACCAGCATGGCGATGGCCTGCGTGGCGAGCCACCGGCGCAGCTTGTGCGCGATGGCGGCCAGCACGGGTGCGAGCCGCCGTCGGGTGGGCGGCTTGAAGAGGAGCAACAGACCGCGCTGGTACAGGTCGGGTTCGGCCGCGATGTAGACCGCGAGGAAGAGCACGAGGAAGCAGCCGCCGACGACGGCGAGTGTGGACGTCAGGATGCCGAATGCGAACGCCTTCAGGCGCCCGGCCTGCCCGTAGAGCGCATGGACGAGCCTCCCTTGCGGCGGAGCTTCCGAAGCCGGGCCTACCGTGGGCTCGGGTGAGGGTGCCGCCGGGGTCGCCCGGGCCGCCGGCGACGTCGCGGTGCCCGTCATCGCGTCCAGCAGGCGCGGCTGGTTGATGGCCAGCCAGCTTTCGCCCTTCTGGATGGCTTCGGGGAAGCGCGTGCGCATTTCCTGCGACTGGCTGATGAACGTCGGGGCCGACCACGCCGCGAGGCTGAGCAGCAGGGCGAGGACGCCGAAGATGATCAGCGGCGACCCGATGCCGCGGCGCAGCCCGCGGCGTTCGAGGGCGTCCACGCCGGGCGATGCGCCCAGGCCAAACAGCACGCCGAGGAAAGCGGTGAGCGCGAGGATGCGGGCGGCCCAGAGCAGTTGCAGGCCAAGGAGGACGAAGACGACGATCAGCGCCGCGCGGACGAGGTCGGCGTGGTCGGCGCTGAGGAGTCGAATGGTGCGCGGGCTCTCGGTCCCCGTGGACGGCGGAGCGGAGGTTCCTGGGGCGTCAGTCGGTCGGGCGTTGTCGGGCATGGGCGGGGTTGGACGGGTGTTCGGCGTGGGCACTCGCTACATTTGTATCACACGCGGCACCGGAGAGGAAGGAAGCGAGTGAGCCCCAAGAGCGCAGCACCCACCGTTCGATACCTCGATTCGGACGACGCGGTCACGAAATTCCTCGCCGGAATTCGTGGCACGCCGCTGCTGGCACTCGACACCGAAGGGGCGAGTTTCCACCGCTTCATCGACCGCATCTACCTGCTGCAGCTGTCCACCCGCGACGTGCACGCGATCATCGATCCGCTGTCCATTGCATCGCCCGGCGGACTCGGCGCCCTGCTCGAGGACCCCGAAGTCGAGATCGTCTTTCACGACGCGGACTACGACCTGCGCCTGTTGCACCAGGACTATGGCTGGCAGGTGCGGCGGATATTCGACACACGCGTGGCCTCGCAGTTGCTGGGGATCAAGGCGTTCGGGCTGGCCGCGCTCCTTGAACAGCATTTTGGCGTGAAGCTGGACAAGAAGCACCAGCGTGCCGACTGGTCCATGCGTCCGCTCCCCCAGGGGATGCTCGACTACGCGGCGCAGGACACCATGCACCTGCTGCAGCTGCGCGACCTGTTGAAGGACCAGCTGGAGCGGAAGGAACGGTGGAGCTGGGCGCACGAGGAGTTCGAGCGCCTCGAGGGAACCCGGTGGTCACCCGAGGAGCCCGGCCAGGCCTTCCTGCGCGTGAAGGGCGCGCGCGACCTGACGCGGCGCGAACTCGCGGTGATGCGCGAAGTGACGCAGTGGCGTGACGCCGCGGCGCATGCCCTGGATCGCTCGACCTTCCGTGTCGTGGCCAATGACGTGTTGCTGGAGATCTCGCACCTCGCGCCGACAACCGTCGACGAACTGGGCAAGATCAAGGGGATGCCCCGTGGCATCCTCGACCGCGCCGGCAAGGAAGTGCTCGATGCCATCGCGCGCGGCATGGCCGTGTCCGATGCCGACCTGCCGCGGTTCCCGAAGTCGACGCGGTGGGACAAGGACCCCGAGTTCGACGACAAGGTGGGGCGCCTGAAGGCGGTGCGTGATGCGGCGGCCGCGCGGCTCGAACTCGACCCGGGTGTGCTGGGCTCACGCGAACGACTGGAAGCGGTGGCGCGCCGTGTGCCGCGCGCCCTCGACGAACTTGCGGACATTCCGGGGCTGCGGCAGTGGCAGATCGCCGAAATGGGCGCGGGTTTCGTGAAGGCGCTCAGCGGGTTCAAGCCCAGGGGCGATGTTCCCAAGGGCGAAGCGCCCAAGGCGCCTGCGGGCGAACCCTCGCCGTATCTGGACACCTGAGACTTGCCCGAGCCCCCGTTGGCGGGGGCTCTGCTCAGAACCCCAGGTAGGTCCGCACCCGCGGTTCGATGCGATCGGGGGTCCACGGCGGGTTCCAGACGAGAAAGACCTGCGCGTCGGTAACGCCGGGGATGGCCTGCAACTGCCGCGTGGCGTCGTCCATCAACTCGGGACCCGACGGGCAGGCCGGTGACGTCAGCGACATATCGACCCGCACGGTCGTGCCATCGATCTGGATGTCGTAGATGAGGCCGAGGTCGAGGATGTTGAGGTTCAGGTCGGGATCCTTCACCTTGCGCATCGCGATCTTCACCATGTCGTCGGTGATGAACGGCGCGTCGGCGGCTGGCACCACCGGGGAGGCGGCAGGCACCTCGCTCGGCGGGGTCGGGTCGGTCATGGGGAGCTCCTGCCACTCTTGGGTTTGGCGGACTTCGAGGACGATCCTTTCTTGACGGCCGCAGGCTTGATGGACGAGCTCTTCGGCTTGGTCTTGATCTTGGTTACGGTCTTGGTCGCCGCCTTGGATTTCGTCTTGGTCGCCGTCTTGGCCGCCGTCTTGGTCTTCGCGGCGGTCGCCGAAGCGCTGGTCGTGGGTCGCCGCGACTTGCCGCTCTTCCGGCGCGCGTGCCGCGACCGAATGGGCTTGTTCCAGTTCACGGCGCGGTCGGCGCGAAATGCGGCCGGCATCGCCGTGATGCGCAACTCCTCGTCGGTCACGGCCAGCGCCGCGGCGTCGGCCAGATCGCTGCGCACGTCGGCGATGACCGTGGCGGGACGGCGGGCCCGCGCGGCATGCACGCGGTTGGTGAGCAGGATGACGAACATGTCGCGCTGCGGATCGATCCAGATGGACGTGCCGGTGAAGCCCACGTGCCCATAAGCTGCCGGGCTCAGGTATTCGCCCGCTCCGTGCCGCCCCTCGGCCATTTCCCAGCCCAGCGCGCGAGATCCGGCGGCCCGCTGCGTGAACAGCCGGACGGTGGAGTCACTGATGACCCGCACGCCGTTGTACACGCCACCATTCAACATCATCTGGGCAAAGACGGCGAGATCGTCGGCCGTGCCGAACAGGCCGGCGTGCCCCGCCACCCCGCCCATCGCGTAGGCGTTCTCGTCGTGCACCTGCCCCTGCAGCGGATAGCCGCGTGGCGGCGACACCTCGGTGGGCGCCACCCGGTCGCGCACCGAGTCGGCCGGAAGGAAGCCCGTGTCGAACATGCCGAGCGGCCTGAAGACGCGCTGCTGCATGAACAAGTCGAGTGAAACGCCCGCCACGGTCTCGACGACCATGCCGAGCAGGTCGGCGCCGAGGTCGGAGTATTCGAAATAGCGGCCGGGGCGATACGCCAATGGCGTCTCGATGACGGCGCGGCGCGCTTCGTCGGGGGATTTCGCAAATCGCCACAGATCGCGACCAGGCGGGAGCCCACCGCGATGCGTCAACAGGTGACGGACGGTCACCTCGTCCTTCCAGCGCCCCTCGAAGCCGGGGAGGTAGTTGGCGACTTTCGAGTCGAGCGACAGGCGCCCTTCGTCGTACAGGATCATCGCCGCGGTGGTGGTGGCGATGACCTTGGTGAGGGAGGCCAGATCGTAAATGGTGCGATCAGTGGACACGGACGGGCTGCTGCTGCCCCACCCCTGCGTGCCAAACCCTTTTTTCCAGACCGCGGCGCCCCGGCGTCCCACCACCACGGCTGCGCCCGGGAACCCCCCGGCACGAATGCCCTCCCGGACCACCCGGTCGATGATCTCCAGCCGCTCCGGCGACATGCCCACGCTGGCGGGAGAGCGAACGGGCAAGCCGTTGCCATGTCCGCCAAGTGCAAGTGCGGCAATAAGATGGAGGATCACTGGGGACCTTGTGGGCGCGCGATACTACCGCAAGCCCGACGCGGGAGTCGCGCGGACGGCGGGTACTGCACAACTTGAGGCGATACGGGAGAAGTATACCGCAAGCCTTGTACCCGCAAGACGAGCAGATAAACCTGCGGTCACCCGGCAACCCTTTCCGCGCCGCGGGTGACTCACTAAGCGAATGGCCATGGCAGATCAACTCACGATTCGACGCGCCATTCACGGCGACGAAGCGGCGTTACGCACCCTCTGGGTGCAATACGCGCCGCGCATCGACGCCGTGGTGCAGCGACTCGTGGGCGACCCGGATCAGGCCGCCGATATCGCGCAGGAAGTCTGGATCCAGATTTTCCGTGCACTCCCCACGTATCGCGGCGACTCGCAGTTCGCCACCTGGGCGCACCGGATCGCGGTGAACCGCACGCTGAATGCGCTGCGATCACTGCGCCGCATCGGCCGGGTGGAGACGGAGATCGAGGAGGACACCGCGAGCGTGGAGCACGAGGGCGATCGCCTGTTGCTGGCGCAGACGATCGACGAGGCGGTGCAGAAACTGTCGCCCGGCGCGCGGACGGTGTTCGTGCTCCACGACGTCGAGGGATACACGCACGAGGAGATTGCCGCCGAGTTGGGCATCACGGCCGGCGGTTCGAAGTCCCAACTGTTCAAGGCGCGCGCGAAACTGCGCGGCCTGCTTGCTCATCTGGTCGATGCACCCAACACGCAGGATACGGCACATGTCGCACATCTCTCCTGAACGATTCGCCGCACTGGTCGACGAGACGGCATCGCCCGACGAGGCGACGCACCTGGCCTCGTGCGCGGCGTGCGAACGCGAACTCGGCGCGCACCGCCGGCTCGTTCGTCTTGCCATCGCGGACCTGCCCCAGGAACGTCCACCGCTGACCGACTGGGCTTCGCTGGGTCCGATGCTGCGGGCCGAGGGAATCATTTCAGCGTCGCCGGTGGTGGTGCCGACACGTCCGTCCCGCATGGGGTGGGTGGTGCGCATCGCCGCCGGGCTGGTGTTGGTGGCCGGAAGCGTGTCGGTGGGACGCTGGACCTCGGGAGTCGACTTCACCCGTGCGTCGCAGCCTGCGGCGTCCTCTGCTTCGGGGGCGGCCAACAATTTCGATTCGCCGCAAGCGGCGATGCAGACACTGAGCTCGGCGCAGCAGGAGTACACCGATGCGGCGGCCTATCTGGCCGCGCAGGACACCACGTCGCACTTCATCGGGCTGAACGTCAATACGTATCGTGCGCGGTTGGCCGCGCTGGACAACATCGTGGCGTCCACGCGGACGGCGCTGTACCAGGCGCCGCAGGATCCGGTGCTCAACCAGTACTACCTGTCGGCGGTGGCGGCACGCGAAGCGACGCTGCGGCAGTACAAGGTGGCATTGCCGGCCTCGCAGAAACTGGAGCGGTATTAGACAGAGAACGACAGAAACCGACAGAGTCTTCCATTCAGGATGTTGATGTGATGAGAGTTTCCCTGCAGTTCATGCGGCGCGTGGCGCCGAGTCTCTTGCTGGCTTGCGTTGCGGTGCCGGTGGGTGTGGCCGCGGCGCAGCAGGCGGGCAGCGCACCGCGTACCACGCGCCACGTGATCATTCGCGAGGACACCAGCGAGAACGTCAAGGTCACGGTTGTGCTGGAAGGACTCGACAGCCTGATGCGGGCGCTGGCGCAGTCGCGAGCGCTCGAGGAGCGCCTTGGCATTGCGCTGCGCGAATTCTCGGGGGCGCCGGCCAGCGAGACGCGCAAGCGCGCGCTCAATGAGCAACTGCAGAAGATCGCGCATAACAACCTGCAGTTGATGTCCAGGATCCAGATGGCCTGCACGAGCCGCCGGACGCGCGATCAGTCGCCGGTGGGCTATCTCGGCGTGACGTTCAATGGGGCGTACGACGTGAAGCGGGAGCTCAATGGTCCGGAGGTCTTTCGTTTTCAGGAGCCGCCCGAGATCGTCAGTGTCGAAGCCGGGTCGCCGGCGGAGCGCGCGGGCGTCCGCGGCGGCGATCGGATGATCGCGATCGACGGCCGAGACGTGGTTGGGCACGACGTGCTCTTCGGGCAACTGCTCGTGCCGGGGCGCAAGCTCCCGTTGCGCGTCGATCGCGACGGCCGCGAGCACACGGTCGTGGTGCAGGTGCAGAAGCGTCCCGAGGGGTTCGGCGACCAGTGCAGCGACCTTGATCTGTCCATTCTGCCGATGCACACGCCCAGTGGGTCGACGATGCCCGGCGCGCGGGTGATGGTCTTTCCGCGGGCGCCATCGCTGCCCAAGCTGGCGTCGCCTCCGGAAGCTGCCGCCGCACCATCGGCGCCCTCGGCGCCTGACGCGATGAGTGTGTGGACGTTCGAGACGCCACCACCCGTGGCCATTGCGGGTTTTCCGATCGTCGTAGCCGGCGCGCAGGTCACCACGCTCACCGACGACTTCAAGGATCTCACCGGCGCCGAAAGTGGCGTGCTGGTGCAGCGCGTCGTTCCTGAAACGCCGGCGGCGACGGCTGGACTCCGGGGTGGTGACGTGATCGTCGAGGCGGGTGACCGGTCGGTGACCAGCGTGCGGCTGCTGCAGCGCCTGGTGAACGATGCCGACGCGCGCAGCCTGAAGCTGAAGGTGGTGCGGAAGGGGAAGGCGCGGACGGTGTGGATTCGGTGGTAGGGGGAGAACACGAGCGCACGAGCGCACGAGCGCACGAGCACACGTGCGTTCGTGCGTTCGTGCGTTCGTGCGTTCTAGTGCTCCCTCACCACCGTGATGGCGCCGCTACGCACACGGCACGTCACGGCTTGATGACCGACCCGGGCGGCAGGCTGTAAATCAGCTGCACCGTGTGCTCGTCCACGTCACTCAGCTGGCGCACCCGCACGCGCGCGGCCATGATGCTGCGCTCGTCCTGCGTGTGGTCGAGTCCCAGCACGTGCCCGATCTCGTGCAGCGTGATCGCGTAGATGGCCTCGGGATCGAGCGGCGCTCCGCTTTGGTGGTGCAACGCCACTTCGATGGACGAGCCGACGATCCACCAGTTCTGGTCGTGCATCCAGCGTGTGCGTCCCGTGATGGGCATGTCGAAGCGGTCGACCCACGTGACCGGAATGTCGGCCGCCGCGGAATCGACCACGAACGTGTACGACACCGGGACGCCGATGTGCGTCCACCGCTCGAATGCTTCACGCGCCCGCACGGGATAACTGACGCGGAAGTCGGCGAGCGTGCTGGTGGGCTGAATCCAGACGCGCAGCGGTTCGGCCTCCCGGTCGGGCCAGCGGGCAATGTTGTCGCCGCGCTGCAGGAGGATTTCGCGGATGTACGTGCCCGCCTCCCCGCTCGAGAGCCGCCGCTGAATCTCGGCGAGGTCGCGCTTGGGGGCGGGGAGTGACGATTGCCTGATCCCGACGAGTCCCGTCTCGCCGGCGCTCTGTTGCACGCTGGCCAGCGGGAGCGCGCTGTCGGCCGGCGCCGCTGTGGGCGCGAGTGCCGGACGCGGTGGCACGCGGCGCGCCTGCGTCACGATGAAGGCGGCCATCGCCAGCACGACGATCACGAGCGCGGCGGTGACGCGGTTCACGTGAGGAACTCCTCCACGGCGGCAAAGAACTGCTCGGGCTGTTCCCAGAACGGCATGTGACCGGCGTCGGGAATAAGGTGGAGCCGCGCATCGGTGATGGTCGCGGCCGTGCGCTCGGCCTGTGCCACCGGAATCAGGTCGGACGTGCCGTGCACCAGCAGCGTGCGCGCGCGGATGCGCGCGGCATTGTCGCGCCAGTCGAACCCTTCGCGGCGCAGTCGCGCGACTACCGCGGCGCCCGTGTCGCTGCGCGCGAGTGGCGGGGAGAACATGGCGCCGAGCTCCCCGTCGTGGAACCAGGCGGGATACAGGGCGCGATTGTATTCGGCCTGCCGAGCCGGCTCCGGATCGTGGAGCTGCCGGGGGTCGAACGCGGCCAGCCGGTCGTGCGCCTCGCCCGACAGTCGCGCGAGCGCCACGTCGTGCAGGGCGTCCAGCCATTCAGGGGTCAGCCCCACCGCATCCACGAGCACGAGGTTGCGCACGCCGTCCGGGTCCTCCGCGGCGCCGAGCATGGCGATGGCGCCGCCCCACGAGTGGCCGAGCACGTCCCAGCGCGGGAGGCCGAGCGCCTCGCGCAGGGCGCGCACGTCGAGGGCATCGTGTTCGACGCGCGCCGCACGGGCGCCGGGAGGGACCTGACTGCGCCCGCGTCCGCGCAGGTCATACAGGATGAGCTGCCGTCTGGCGGCCAGCGACGAGAGGGCCGGCCAGAGGAGGATGTGCGAGTAGACCATGCCGCCGTTGATGCAGAGCAGGGGCGTGGTGCCGGCGACGGGGGGGGTGGAGAAGACGGCGAAGTCGAGCCCGCGGGCGCGCACGGTGGCGTGCTCGAGGTGGGGCGCCCTCGGCGCGGCGCGCCGGAAGGCGAGGAAGCGCTCCTTCGCGTTCATGCAGAGGAATCTATGGCGAAGCGGCGAAGCGCAAACCCGCCCTTGTCCCGTTCGTGCGGCGCGTATATATCTCAGTACAAAGATAAATGGACGGATGATCTGGAACGCCAATGACGAACACGGGAGCCGTGTGATGCTGACCCTTCAGGTACTCATTTGCAGCACGCGCCCGGGGCGCGTGGGACCGGTCATCGGCGCGTGGATGGCCGAGCAGGCGCGCGCGCACGGCCAGTTCGCCGTGGAACTGGTGGACCTCGCCGACTTCCAGCTACCCGTCTACGACGAGCCCAGCCACCCGCGGACCGCGACGTATGCGCACGCACACACCAAGCGGTGGAGCCAGTCCGTGGCTCGCGCCGATGCGTTCGTGTTCGTGACGCCGGAGTACAACTTCACCACGCCGTCGTCATTGCTCAACGCCCTGACATACCTGTACACGGAGTGGGTGTACAAGCCGGTGGGCTTTGCCAGCTATGGCGGCACGTCCGGCGGCATGCGCGGCGTGCAGACGACCAAGCAGCTGCTCACGACGCTCAAGATGGTGCCCCTGCAGGAGGCGGTCACACTGGTCTCCGCCTCGCAGCAGATCGACCAAACGACCAGGACCTTCGCGCCGACCGCGGCAAACGATGCGGCGGCGCGGGTCATGCTCGACGAACTGCTCCGGTGGGCGACGGCGTTGAAGACGATGCGTGCGTAGCGCGACCGGGCGCGCTACTCACCCCTTGGCGCGCAGCTCACTCAGTGCTTCCGCCACGGCGCCGCGAACCAGCGCGACCTTGTAGGCATTGGCCGAGAGCGGTGACGCATGCTCGCTGGCACGCTGAGCCACCCGCTCGATCAACGCTTCCGACAGCTCGTGACCGACGAGTTCCCGTTCGGCCAGCTCGACGCGCCACGGCACCGGCGCGACGCCAGACAACACGATGCGCGCCCGCTCGACCTTCTTGCCGTGCATCCCGAGTGCCACGGCCGCGCCAGTCAGTGCGAAATCCCACGCGCCGCGGGAGCGCAGCTTGCGATACGTGCTGAGCGCTGCGGCCGGCGGCGGGGGCAGCACAATGTCCGCCACCAGTTCGTCGGGTTCCACCACGGTCTCGCGCGTGTAGTCCTTGCTGGGCAGCACGAAGAAGGCATCGAGTGCCACCGTGCGCGAACCGCGCGGCCCGACCAGCCGCACGCTGGCATCGAGCGCCGTGAGCGCGGGCGCGGTATCGGATGGATGCACCATCACGCACACATCACCGCCGAAGATGGCGTGCAGCTGGTTCTCGCCTTCCTTGGCAAAGCAGGTGTCGCCGCCCTTGCGGGCGCAGGGGAAATCACCGCGGTAGTACCAGCAGCGCGGACGCTGGCAGAGGTTGCCGCCAATGGTCCCCTGATTGCGCAGCTGCGGACTGGCCGCTGCCCCTGCCGCCGCGGAGAGTGCGTGATAGCGCGTGGTGATCAGTGTGTGCGACGCAATTTCAGAGAGCGTGGACAGCGCCCCGATGCGAAGACCACCGTTGGGGAGTTCGCTGATGCCGCGAAGCTCAGCGAGCCCGTTCAGGCTGACCAGTTTGTCTGCCTTGAGCACCCGGTCCCGCAGGCAGCCCAGGAGATCCGTGCCACCAGAGCATGCCCGCGCGCCCGGCGTCGCCAGTTCGCGCACGGCGTGCTCGAGGGTCGTCGGCTTTACGTATGTGAAAGTCGGCAGCATGGTCTACTTCCCTCCCTTGCTGGCCAGCGCATTGACGATCGATGCCGGCGTAATGGGCGCATCGTAAATGCGGGCGCCAATCGCGTTGCACACCGCGTTGGCAATGGCGGCAGCGGCGGGAATGGTCGCCGGTTCACCCAGCCCCTTGGCCCCGACCGAGTTGCACTCCTTGTCCTGCAGGTCGATGGGGACGCATTGGAAGTCGACCGGAAAGTCCATCGCGGTCGGAATCTTGTAGTCGTGCCACGAGCCACTGGCCAACTTGCCGGTCTGGCGATCGAGGACGCGCTGTTCGGTGAGGCCAAATCCGATACCCATCGTCACGCCACCGAGCACCTGGTTCTCAAAGGTGAGTGCGTTCATCACGCGTCCGGAATCCTGGGCGGCCACATAGCGGACCACCCGGACTTCCCCGGTGCGAGTGTTGACCTCGACTTCGGCGAAGTGCGCGGCGAACGGTAACCCCACCTTGCCGACTGGATGCGGGGCGCGGCGACCGACCCCCACCAACTGCTGACGCTGTGCGAGGCTTCGCAACGCGGAGAACGGCACTTTCTTGGTGTCGCCGGCAATCTCGATGTTGCCGTCTCGTATCGTCAGTTTGTCGACGTCTATTTTCAGCTCTTCCGCCGCCAGCGCCAGCAACGGCGTCTTCACGTCCGCAGCGGCCGAGCGTACCGCCGGCGTGGTGACGAGCACCGTCTGGCTTCCGCCGGAACTCGGCGCGTACTGCGTGGTCCCCGTATCGGCATTTTCGACGCTTACCCGCTCCACCGGCACGCCGAGTTCCTCGGCGACGACCTGAGCGAAGATGGTCTTCGTTCCGGTGCCGATGTCGGCAGCGCCGGAGTTCACGTTGGCCGAGCCATCGGCGTACAGCTTGAGGATCACCGTGGCGGTGGGCCCTCCCGGGGATCCCCACATGCCGGCGGCGATGCCGATGCCACGCTTCACGTGACCCTTGTTGGCCGGGCGCTTGCGGGCGGCGGCCCAGCCGAACTTCTCGGCTCCGTCGCGCAGGCAGTCAGCGAGTCCGGTGCTGGTGTACGGCTGTCCCGATCGCAGTTGGCTCACGACCGGGATGTTCTTCAGCCGGAATTCAACGGGGTCCATCCCCAGCTTGCCTGCCAGTTCGTCCATCACCTGTTCCAGCGCCCACGCCGCCTGCGGGTATCCGGGGGCACGGAAGGCGCGCGCCTGGCCTGCGTTGATCAGGACCGAACTTTCGACCGCGCGCACGTTGGCGCAGGTGTAGAGATCGAGGAGCATGTAGCTCGACGTCGCGCCCGTGGGATACGCGCCGGATGCGCCGAGGAGGGTCGCGTCGAGCGCCAGCAGGGTGCCGTCCTTGCGGGCGGCGGCCTTGATGGAAATCGTATTCGCCGGCCGGTTGCCGACGCTGCGCAGCGTGTCTTCCCGCGTGAGCACGCACTTGACCGCGCGTCCCGTCATGCGGGCGAGCACGGCGGCGAACACCGTGTACTTGCCCAGTTCCAGCTTGCCGCCAAAGCCACCGCCCATGAAGTGGCTGGACACGCGCACCGATGAGAGCGGGAGTTTGAGCGCCAGTGCGAGCGAATCGCGGACCGCGTAGACGCCCTGCGTGCTGTCCCAGACCTCGAGCTTGCCACTGTCCCACTGCGCCACGGAGCCGTGTACTTCCAGCGGGACGTGCATTTCGCACGACGTATGGAAGGTGCGTTCGACGACGGCGTCGGCTTTGGCGAATGCGGCTTCCACGTCGCCGCGCTGACTCGTGCGCGCGGGCGAGGGTTGGTTGCCGACGGCGTGCAGCTTGGGCGCGTCAGGTTTGGTCGCCACTTCGTAGTTCACCACCATGGGCAACACGTCGTATTCCACGACGATCATGCGCGCCGCATCGGCGGCCTGGAGCGGCGTCTCTGCGGCGATGGCCGCGACTTCCTCGCCTTCGTAACGGCAATGCGGATCGAGCAACTGACTGAACGCACCCTGATTGGTCAGGATCCACGGAATCTTCGCTTCCGGCGAGTCGCAGGTGATGATCGCATGCACCCCGGGCATCGCCTTGGCGGCCGTGGTGTCGATCCGCTTGACCATGGCATGTGCATGGGGCGAATGGACAATGGCGCAGTGCAGCATGCCGGGGAGTGCGATGTCGCGGGTATAAATGGCGGTGCCGCCCACGCGATCGTGTCCGTCGATGCGCGGAACCGCCGCACCGACCACGGTGGTCTTGCCCCATGGTGGCAGGTCGGACGTGGCGGGGGCGAACTGCGGCGCCAGTTCGGCGTCGAGGGTGTCCGACCCGTAGATATTGGGCTCTCTCACTTGGCACCTCCACTCTGACGGGTGGAGGCTGCCTGCTGCACGGCCTTGAAGATGTGGCCGTAGGCTCCGCACCGGCACAGGTTGCCGCTCATTCCCAGCCTGACCTCGTCGATCGAAGGCTTGGGATTCTTTCTCAGCAATCCCTCCGCGGCCATGACCTGGCCCGGCGTGCAGAAGCCGCACTGGTAGCCATCTTCGTGAATGAATGCCTGCTGCACGTCGGAAAGCTCTTCGCCGTTCGCGAGGCCTTCGATGGTCGTGATGATGTGATCCTGCGCCTCGACGGCCAGGGTCATGCACGAGTAGCGCGTGCTGCCGTCCAGCAACACGGTGCAGGCCCCGCATTCGCCGCGTTCACACCCCGGTTTGGATCCGGTGAGGCCGAGCCGTTCGCGCAGCACCGAGATCAGCGTTTCCCGCGGTTCGACGGCGAGGCGGTACTTCCGTCCATTCACGTACAGGACGATGGGTGTCGGTTCCGTGGCGTCTCTGGGGGCCGCCTCGGCGGCAACCGGCGTGGCGGCACCGACGACGACCGCGGCGGCGGCGCTCGTCGAGATCGTGGTGAGGAATCCACGGCGATTGACATGTTTTTGTGGACCGCACGGCCCCTTGTTCCCACGATCGCTCATCAAACCTCCCCACGCCGAGGCGCGGGACGGGAGTCTAGTCGGGGGGCCTGCCTTTTACTGAAGGGAAAGTCGCGTTCCGCCACGAGCTCCGCAAGCATTCTCGCCGCTCCCTTTGGACTCGGACTTGGGCACAGCCCGCCGGTGCACCCATAGGTCGTGTGCGCTCGAAGACCCTGCGATCTACGGTTGTACAGATCGCCCGGTGCGATGCACCACGAACTCCGGCGGCGTCGCGACACGGACGAGCTTCAGGCTGACGCCATCGTGCAGCAACTCGGCGTCCGCCGGAATCGGCGCATCGCGCATCGGGGGCGCTCCCCCGCCAGCGCCCGGCGGACGTGTCTCCCCACGCAGGGGTGGCCGAGCGCCGCCTGAGGGCGAAGGGCCGCGGCCGATCATCGCAACCTGCGCTCCGGGCTTGACCACCAGAATCAGCACCCGCTCGTAGCGCACCCAGTCGTCAGCGCGAACGGCGTCGAGTTGCGCGATGCGTGTGTGAAGAAACCACGCACTCCACCACTCGGCTCCGTGCGGCGCCACCACGAGCGTGCTGGCTGGCTCCGCAACGAACGCCGCGAGTCCCTGCAACTCCTGCATGGCCCTGTCGTTGAGGGCGGCCTGCCCGCCCTGGGGCAGATACCCGGCGGTGCTCCCGATGCCAACGAGCAACGCCGCGCCGAGGAGCGACCGCCGAACCCACGGCGTCGTGACATGCAGCAACGCAAACGCCCCAACGATAATCGTCGGCAGCATTGCAATCAGAGCGAAGCGCATGGCCTTGTCCTGGCCGAACCATGGGCCGGCGAGGAGCAGCACCGTCAGCGCGCCTCCGGCCACGATAGCCATGTCGGCGGTGGGGAGTGCGTGACGCCTGCGCCATGCCACGACGAGTGACGGCATCACGACAAGGGCAAAGCCGATCCACGAGAGCCACTGCGACAGGCCCATCGCGCCGCCTGGCGGCACGGGACCCTGCTTGCCGTCGGCGGAAAAGACCGATGGGCTCGATATCGCCGTCATCAGGCGGTGAATGCGCGCGGGGTCGTACTTCCACATCACCAATGCGGACGTGACTCCGAGAAGTGCGAGGCCTGTCGCTATCCACGGGATGGTGTGCCTCCAGTCGGCAATTCGTTCGTGCCGCGCGATGTAGGCGAGCATCACGGCGGCCAGCAGCACCAGCGCTGCGCCCAGCACGCCGATGTGCGTGAGCCCGAGTAGCAGCAACGAAGCGAGCACGGCGAGGCCCCGCCGAGTGGTCGGCGTACCGAGCCAGGCGTGAAGTGCGGTCACCAGCAATGCGAGCCAGACGAGCGCCAGTGAATTCTTCTGAAGCTCGCCGACGATGAGTATCCACGGCGAGGCAAGACAGGCGAGCGCTGCCGCGGCGAGCGGTACCGCGTCGCCATGGCCGCGCGCCCGTGCCCATCGCCGCACGAGCACGAACACCGGCCAGGCCACCAGCGGCGGCAGCGCTGCGTCACAGCACTTCACGGCCCAGATGATGGCGTCCGCCTGCGACAGGTGGGTCAGCTGCATCAGCGTCCACGCGACGGCGGCGTGCAGATGGAACGTCAGCGGCATGTCGGGGATACCCAATACGCCGCGGTCGAGCAGCGCGCGCGCCTGCACCAGATAGTAGGCGCCGTTGATGCCGGGCACGTACGGGGTGCGGAACAGGA
>CANNKR010000049.1 GCA_947504615.1 Gemmatimonadota bacterium
ATCTTCTTCGTGGCGTCGATGCCCATCTTCGACCCGAACGTGAAGGCGCGGCTGGCATGGTCGAGCACGTCCACCGGCCCCAGCGTGAAACGCACGTCGCGCTCGGGGTCGATGTTGTTCAGCGCCACCCACCACGCCTCCTGCGGATTGCGCACGTTCACCCACTCGTCCACCACCACCAGCACCTTGGCGAGCGACATCAGGCCGGCCCCCCACAGCGCATTCATCACCTTGTACGCCTGGCCGGGATACACCTTGCGGATCGAGACGAACACGAGGTTGTGAAAGATCCCCTCGGCCGGCATGTGGTAGTCCACGATCTCCGGCGTCGTCAGCTTCAGCAGCGGCAGGAAGATCCGTTCGGTGGCGTGCCCGAGGTAGTAGTCCTCCATCGGCGGGCGGCCGACGATGGTGGCCACGTAGGTCATGTCGCGCCGCATCGTCACGGCGGTCAGGTGCACCTTCGGATACAGGTCGGCGTCGGAGTAGTAGCCGGTGTGGTCACCGAACGGCCCTTCGACCACCAGCGCCTCGGAGGGGTCGATGTACCCTTCGAGCACGAGTTCCGCGTCCCACGGCACCTCGAGGTCGCACGTCACGGCCTTCACCAGTTGCACCGGTTCGCGCCGCAGGAAGCCCGCAAAGATGAACTCGTCGATGTTCGGCGGCAGCGGAGCGCTCGCCGAGTACATGGACGCCGGGTCGGCGCCAATGACGATGCACACCGGCATTTTCTCGCCACGCTCGGCCATCTCGCGCCAGTGCGCCGCCCCCGTCTTGTGACGCTGCCAGTGCATCGCCACCGAGCGCTTGTCCATCTGCTGTACACGGTACATCCCCACGTTGCGGATGCCGCGCGCCGGATCCTTGCTCACGACCGCCGTCATCGTCAGGAACGGCCCACCGTCATCGGGCCAGGTGGTCAGCACCGGAATCTTGTCGAGATCGATCTCGTCGCCCTGCCAGACGACCTCCTGGCACGGCGGCGCGCCGTGCTTGAGGCGCGGCGGAAACTTGG
This sequence comes from Gemmatimonadota bacterium, assembly GCA_947504615.1. GTDB lineage: Bacteria > Gemmatimonadota > Gemmatimonadetes > Gemmatimonadales > Gemmatimonadaceae > PNKL01. The sequence goes on from CANNKR010000049.1 coordinate 1,019, forward strand.
ACACCTCGAACAGGCGCGGCAGCATCGACAGCTTGCCCATCAGCCCTTCGGGGACCTTGAGATCCATGAGTTGGGTGATGCGCGCGCCGTGCTCGTCGAGGTTCTGCACGCCCAGGCTCAGCGCCATGCGCTTCATCGAGCCGTACAGGTTGATCGCCACCGGATACGCCGACGGCGTGCCGTCACGCAGGACGGGGCGCTCGAACAGCAGCGCCGGCCCGCCGCCCGGCAGCTTCATGGCGCGGTCGGTGATCTCGCACATCTCGAGGTGCACCGACACCGGTTCGCGCACGCGCACCAGTTCGCCAATGCCGTCGATGGCTTCAATGAAATCGGAAAGTGTATCCAGGCTCATGAGGTCTACCGTCTACCGTGTGCCGTCAACCGTCTTGGTTCCCACGTGCACCGCCGCGATCCCGAACGTCAGCCGCCGCCACTGCACGTCCGTGAACCCCGCCCTCGTCATGCGATCCGCCAACGCACCGGTCTCCGGAAAGCTTCGTACCGACTCCGGCAGGTAGGTGTACGCGGTCCGGTGCCCGCTCACCAGCCCGCCAATGCGCGGCAGGACATGATGGAAATACGCGTGATACGCCGCGCGCACCAGCGACAGCCGCGGCGTGGAGAACTCGAGAATCACGAACCGCGCCTCGGGCCGCAGCACACGATGCACCTCGCGCAGGCAGGCGTCGAGGTCGGCCACGTTGCGAATACCGAACGCCACGATCGCCCCGGACAGCGTGGCGTCGCCGACGGGGAGCGCGAGCGCATCGGCCACCACCGGCATCACCCGGCCGGCCTCCACCTTGCCCCGCCCCGCGCGCAGCATCGGCTCCGCAAAATCGGCCCCGATGACCTGCCCCGAAAAGCCCCGCCGAGCCACGAAGGCCGCCGACACGTCCAGAGTTCCCGCACAGAGATCCAGATAGACGCCACCTGCCACCCGCTCCCACCCCAGCCGCGCAAGCGCCACGCGGCGCCAGTACCGGTCGATGCCCAGGCTGAGCACCCGGTTGAGCAGGTCGTAACGGGGCGCGATGTCGGAAAACATGCGCTGCACGTACGCGCGCTTGCCCACGGCGCCAGCCGCGGCGGCGCTCGCTTCCCGCGCCTCGAAGTCGGTAGCTGGCATCACCTGCGAAAGGTCGCCGGACCGTCGCATCGGAGCAAGCGCAGGGCCTCACTTCGTTCCAGCGGGCCGTTCGGTCGCACGCCAGCGCTGGTCGCTCGCGTGCGCCACGGCTAACTTCCCGTCGCTGCGCATGGCCCCTGCCCTCGACCTCCCCAATCTTCCCGACGCCGACGTCGCCCACCTTGCCCAGCAAGGTCGTGAGCCGGCATTCCGGGAGCTCGTGCGCCGCTACGAACGGCCCGTTTTTTCGCTTGTCTTCCGGATGGTGCGCGACACCGCCACCGCCGAGGATCTGGCCCAGGACACCTTCATCAAGGTCCTGAACCACATCGACAAGTACAACCCCGAGTTCAAGTTCTCGAGCTGGCTGTTCAAGATCGCCAACAACGTCGCCATCGACTTCCTGCGCAAGCGGCGGCTCGACACCATCTCCATGGACGGCTCGCCCAACGCGTCCACCGCCTCGGATATCGAGGCCACGTCGTTCGACATCGCCGACGGCTCCGAGTCGGCCCTCGACGAGATGGAAGCCAAGGAACTCGGTTCGGCCATCGAGCGCGCCATCGGCGCGCTGCGGCCGGAGTACCGGTCCTGCATCATGCTGCGCCATGTCGAGGGGCGGTCGTACGAGGAAATCGCCGCCACGCTCGACCTGCCGCTGGGCACCGTGAAGACGTACATCCACCGCGCGCGGCACCAACTGCGCGAGTCCCTCGAACATCTCAGGGAATGACGGCCCGAACCGGCTCGATGTCCGCCCCCTGAAACCCCATTGTCGCGCGACCCGTACGGCTTGCCAGGAGGAGTCCGTGCAACACCGCCACCTGCTGTCCAACGAAATCGATCTGCTGCTCGACGGGGAAGTCGGGTTCGGTGTCGCGCCCCTTCGCGCACACGCGGACGACTGCGCCGAATGCCGCGCGCGCCTCGACGAGGCGCTCGTGGTGGCGGACGCGTTGGAGCGACTCCCGCACTTCGCGCCGCGCACCGGCTTTGCCGATCGCGTGCTGTCGCAGGTGCAGATCGTCCAGCCCTGGCACGTGGCCGCGCTCGACACCGCCCGCCGGTTCATTCCCGAGTCGCGGCCGCTCCGGGCCGTCGCCATCGTGGGCGCAGGGGCCGCGTCGCTGGCCGTTTCTGCCAGCGCCGTCTGGATCGCCTTCAGCGCGGACCTCTCGTTCCAGTCGGCGGCATTCGTCACCAGCCGGGGTCGCGACGCACTGGTCACCTGGGCCGGACGGGCGGTCGAAGCGGCGCTGGGTGGTGCGGCAGTAGACGCGGTACGATCCAACGGTCCGATGGCGATGGTTGCAGGAGTCGTTGCCCTCGTCGCTGCCGTCGGCGTTGCAGCGTTCGGCTTCCGGGCCCTCGCGGCCAACTCCCGCCAGCGCGGGAACTGACCGATGCGACGTCACGTGATGGTCGCCGCCGCGACGCTGCTCGCACTCGGTGGCCAGGGACAGTTGCTGGCGCAGGTTCCTGCCGCGACGCCTTCGCCGGCTGCGCGCGACTCCTTTGCGCAGGCTCTCGACCGTGAGCGCGCCACGCCTGCCGGCCGTTCGTTGCCCAAGGCCGACCGCTTTTCATGGGGTGACTTGTCCATTCCGGCCGGCGCGTCGGTGGATGGACCGGTGGCGGCTGCCCACGGCACCGTGGATGTGCGCGGTCAGGTGAATGGCGACGTCTTCGCGTTCGGCGGAGACGTCGTGGTGCATGCGGGTGGCGTGGTCACCGGGTCGGCGCGCGCCATTCAGGGCAAGGTCGTGATCGAGGGGGGCCATGTAGGCGGCGAAATGAACGCGTCGGCGCCGCTGGGCCAGAGGGCGGCCGTCGCCCCCGCACGCACGGGCTCAGCCGCCGTGCGACACGCCTTGCAACTCGCGGCAGCCTGGTTCGTCATCGTGCTGCTCGTGGGATTCGGCGTGATCGTCTTTTCGGGCGCGCAACTCGAGGGAGTGGTGCAAACGCTGGAGCATCGCTTCACGACGGCGCTGATCGTCGGCATCGCCGGTCAGCTTGCCGTGCTCCCCGTGCTCGCCCTGCTGTGCGTGGGACTGGCACTGACGCTCGTCGGCATCCTGCTGGTGCCGTTCGCCATCGTGGCCTATGTGCTGGCGGTGGCCGGCCTGGTGACGCTGGGCGCGCTGGCCGCAGCCACGGTCGCGGGCCACGCGGTGGTCCGTGTGGGACCCAACGTGCGCGTTCGCGCACTGCGATCGCTGGTGCTGGGCACCGTTTTTCTGGCGCTGCCGTGGGTCGCGACCGCCCTGCTGGTGAACACCTCGTGGGCCGAGATGATCGCCCGGCTGGTGGCTGTCGTTCTCACCTGGGTGGCGGCGAGCGCCGGCTTTGGCGCGGCGCTGATGGCGCGCGGTGGTGTGCATCGGGTCCACGTGCGCATGGCCACGTCCGAGGTGTCGAGTGCCGGATGGCAGACACCGACGCCCATTGGTGGCATTATCGCAGCACGTCGGCCGTCGGCAACGCCGACCGGCACTCCTCGATAGCTGTCGCTACGCTGCGCCGCCGTCGCGGCGCAGCGTCACCGGTGCACCACGCCCGATATTCAGCGTGCGTGCCGCGTTGCCGCCACGCACGGCGACCTCGATCAGGCCGTGCGACCCGACCAGCGCCAACAGTTCGCCCTCGGTGACATCGCCGTAGGTCCCCGACAGGCGCAGCAGATGGCCGGCCAGTTCGACGGTGCCGCCGCCGCGCGCCGTGAGGTTGGTGATCAGGTTGCCGAACCGGTCGACGGAGAGCACGCGCCCGTCCTGCCCGCCGTCGGGGCGACGCTGGGCCTCGGGCGTGCGATGCAGCACTGCGTCGCTGAACGACGTCCCAATCTCATCGAGCGGATCACCACGGAGCAGACGCACCGCCGCCGGGGCAAAGACGTCGCGCCCGTGGAAAGTAGGCGAAGCGCCGTAGGGGATGGGCAGCGCCACGGCGCGCGCCCCAGGGAGGAGCATGGCCGGCGACAGGACGCCGTTGTCGGGTCCCACGGCGAATCGTCCATCGCTTTCGATGGCGAGCGCCTTGCGCGCCGTGCCGACGTCGGGATCGACGACCACCAGATGCACCGTCCCCGCCGGAAAGCGCCGCCAGTAGCGCGCGAAGGAGAGCCGCGCGAACTCCACATCCTGCGCGGGGACGTCATGTGAAACATCGACCAGTTGGGCCGTGGGCATGCCGGACAGCAGCACGCCCTTCATTTCGGCCACGTAGCCGTCGGCAGTGCCGAAGTCGGTCAGGAGGGTGACGAGGGGCATGACCCAAATTGGGTGGGCAACGGCGGGATTCAAGGCCTCAGACTGCAAAAGAAGCTGTGGGCTTTAGGCTGTACGTTCCACGTCGTACGCCCGCCCGGACGGCGTATGGCGTACGCCCGCACGGACGGCGTATGGCGTACGCCCGCACGGACGGCGTATGGCGTACGGCGTACAGCTCACAGCTTCTTTTGCAGTTCCCCCACAATCTCAACCAGCTTCCGTGCCGCCGTGCACGCCGGATCCGCCACGACGATGGGCTTGCCCGTGTCTCCGCCCACCCCGACCGGCGGGTAGAGCGGCACCTGACCAAGCAGCGGGACGCCGACTTCGTCGGCCAGGCGCTGGCCGCCGCCGGAGCCGAAGATGGCGAGGGGTTTGCCTGTTTCCGGCGACTCGAAGTAGCTCATGTTCTCGACAATGCCGAGCACCGGCACGCCGACGCGCTCGAACATCTTGGCACCGCGCAGCGCGTCACCAACGGACACTTCCTGCGGGGTGGTGACGATGATGGCGCCGACGAGCTTGGCAGACTGCACCAGCGAGAGCTGGGCATCGCCCGTGCCGGGCGGCATGTCCACAAAGAGGTAGTCGAGCTGTCCCCACGCGACGTCGCGCAGGAACTGCATGAGGATCTTCGTGACGATGGCCCCGCGCCAGATGGCCGGCTGGTCACGCTCGATCAGAAAGCCGATGGAGATGACTTTGACGCCGTGCGCCTCGAGCGGCACGATCTTCTCGTCCACCACGGCGGGCGGCGCATTGACGCCGAGCATCAGCGGCAGATTGGGGCCGTAGATGTCAGCGTCGAGAATGCCCACCCGGAAGCCCTGCTGGGCGAGCGCGACGGCGAGGTTCACCGTCACGGTGGACTTGCCCACCCCGCCCTTGCCCGACGAGACGGCGATGATCTTGCCGAGGTTGGGGAACTCGGTGGGCTGCGGCGCCTGCGGGACGCGGGGGGCGGCGGGCTCGCTCATGACGGGGAGCGAACGCGGGGCACCCTTGGGAGTGGCCGGCGCCGGGGCTGCAGCGCCCTGGGTGGCATCCCGAACGTCCACGCGGACCTCGGTGACCCCCTCTACCGCTTCGGCCGCCTGACGGACCGTGCGGGCCAGCGTGGCGTCATCGGCCGAGGCGAGGCGCAACTCAAGGCGCACCTTGCCGTCGAGGGTGATGACAATGTTGGCCACCTGCTCGCTCTGGACGAGGTTCTCGCCCGTGCGGGGATTCACGATCTGCTGCAGCGCGGCGCTGACACGCGCGGTAAGGGCTTGGCTCATGGGTTGTCGGTCCGGGAAAATGCGGGCGCGCTGTCGGTCGCCCGTGAACGATAGGCCGGTGATGCGGGAAGATGGAAGCGGGTTGCGCGCCGCGATTTGCTCGACGCGAGCTACGCGCCGACACCGACGTGTTCGCGCGCGGCGGCCAGGACCAGGGCGCGCACGGTATCCATGGAGCCCGTGATGAGGGCGCCCGAGGCCTTGGCGTGCCCACCGCCCCCGAACTGCCGGGCGAGCGCGTTGCTGTCGACCACGCCCGTGCTCCGGAAGGACACCTTCACCTTGCCGTGCCCGAGGTCGCGGAACAGCAGCGCGAGCCGGGTGCCTTCGATGGACCGCGGATACTCGGCGACCCCGTCGAGGTCCTCGGCAGAAACGCCGTGCTTCTCCAGCAAGCCCGACTCGATCTCGACCCAGGCCAGGCCGTGCGCGGCATCAACCTGCAGCGTGGCGAGTGCATCCCGAATGAGTTCGAGACGCCCCCGAGGTACCGACGCGTAGATGCGGCGGTACATCGCTTCGGGGTCCACGCCGGCTCCGAGCAGGCGCGCCGCGACCGCGTGACAGCGCGGCGAGGTGTTGGAGAAACGGAAGCCGCCGGTATCGGTGACCATGGCCGTGTAGATGGCCGTGGCGATCGCCGGCGTCAGTTCGGCACCCATCACCTGGGCCACGTCGAAGATCAGTTCCCCGGTGGCGCAGGCCGTGATGTCGGTGACGTGCAGGGTGCCCGGCGGTTCGTCGCCGGGAAGGTGGTGGTCGATGACCAGCGGCGGCTTGGGAAGCGCGCGCACGGCGTCGGCCAGCGCGCCGAGTCGCTTGACGTCGCTGATATCGAGGACGATCAGGCGGTCGGCGCCGGCGAGGGCCTTGGCCCCCTTGGCACTGCGGTCGTCGATGCCGCCCTCGTCGAGCAGGTAGCGGAACATCGCCGGCCACGGCGTGGGATTGACGATGAAGGCCCTGATGCCGCGCTGGGCCAGCAGGCCGGCCAGCGCGGCCTCGGAGCCGCAGCCGTCGCCATCGCTGTTGATATGCGTGGAGAGTGCGACCGTCTGGCCGGTGGAGAGCTCGGCAAGCAGGCGTTCAATGTCGGCGCGACGACCGGCGGGAACGGCAAAGAAGTCAGGAATCACGTGGCCATCGATCGGGAGAGAAGCAGTGCGGCGGCGCCCGGTGAACACCGGGCGCCGCCGCAGAAAGATAACGAACGCGAATCAGCGTTGCGCGTTCTGCAGCTTGGAATGGTTGCGGCCGTACGCGAAGTAGATCACGAGACCGAGGGCCATCCAGATGAGCAGCCGCAGCCACGTGTCGCGCGGCAGGTTCCACATCAGCCAGCCGCAAACCAGGACGCCACCGATCGGGACGAACGGGACGAACGGCGTGCGGAAGGGGCGGTGCAGATCTGGCTGTGCATACCGGAGCACGAGGATGCCGGCGCAGACGATGACGAAGGCCAGCAGGGTGCCGATGGACACGAGCTCGCCGAGGAGGCCGATGGGGAAGGCGCCGGCGACGCCCGCGGCCACGAGGCCGGTGATGATCGTCGCGATGTACGGCGTCTTGAACTTGGGATGCACCTTGCCGAACATCTCCGGCAGCAGCCCGTCACGCGACATGGCGTAGAAGATGCGCGGCTGGCCCATGAGCATGACCAGCACCACCGAGGCGAGACCCGCAATGGCGCCGATGGTCGTGAGGTACTTCAGCCAGGCCAGGCCGGGACCGGCGGCGTCGAGCGCCACGTAGACCGGGTCGGCGACGTTGAGCGTCTTGAACGGCGTGAGCCCCGTCATGACGAGCGCCATCAGGATGTAGAGCACCGTGCAGATGGCCAGCGAGGCCAGGATGCCGATGGGGAGGTCGCGCTTGGGGTTCTTGGCTTCCTGCGCCGCCGTGGAAACGGCGTCGAATCCGATGTAGGCGAAGAAGATGACGCCCGCGCCGGCGAAGATGCCCGGCCAGCCGAACTTGGAGACGCCCGACGCGGCGTCCACCTCGATGGGCGGAATGAACGGATGCCAGTTGGCCTTGTTCACGAACATGAAGCCGAAGCCGATGACGAGCAGGACGATGATGAGCTTCACCGCGACGATCGCGTTGTTGAAGCGCGCCGACTCCTTGATACCGACGACGAGCAGCGCGGTGAGCGCCAGCACGAGGATCACGGCCGGGAGGTTGATGATCGCGCCCGTGCGAATAAGCGTGTGCGTCCCCTCGATGCGATACGGCGCGTTGGCCAGCGCCTCGGGAATCGGGAAGCCGATGAGCGTCATCATGCGCGAGAAGTACCCGGCCCAGCCCACGGCCACCGTGGACGCGGCGAACAGGTATTCGAGAATGAGGTCCCAGCCGATGATCCAGGCGAAGAACTCGCCCAGCGTGGCATAGCCGTACGTGTAGGCGGACCCCGCGATGGGGATCATCGACGCGAATTCGGCGTAGCACAGCCCCGCGAACGCGCAGCCGATGCCGGCGAAGACGAACGACAGGACGATGGCCGGGCCGGCGTGGTTGGCGGCTGCGGTGCCGGTGAGGACAAAGATACCGGCGCCGATGATGGCGCCGATGCCGAGCGCCGTGAGGTTGAGTGCGGTGAGGGAGCGCTTGAGGGAATGTTCACCCTCGGCACTCGCCTCCTGCATCAACAGGTTCATCGGCTTCTTGACGAGAAGTCCCATGCGGAGTCTCCGTGTGGATAATAGAACGGCGGGGCGGGAAGAGACCCCGCCGCGAGGCGTGCTGCAATGGAACCGGGAGAAGCTGTCGACCTGCGTCGGCCGTTGTCAATGCGCGTGGCGCACGACCTACCTTGTACGCGCCGTCGGGGTCAAACGCTGTAGTTGGGCGCTTCGCGCGTGATCGTGACGTCGTGAGGGTGAGATTCGCGCAATCCGGCCGTGGTGATACGCACGAACGTCGGGCGCGTGCGCAACGCGTCGATGTCCTCGCATCCCACATAGCCCATGCCGCTCCGCAGGCCGCCGAGCATCTGGAAGATCACGTCACCCGCCGGGCCGCGATACGGCACGCGCCCCTCGATCCCTTCGGGGACGAGCTTCTTGGCCCCCGCTTCGCCGTCCTGGAAGTAGCGGTCGGCACTGCCGTCCTGCATGGCCGACAGCGAGCCCATGCCGCGAATCATCTTGAAGCGGCGCCCCTCGAGCAGGAACGACTCGCCGGGGCTCTCTTCGGTGCCGGCGAGCATCGACCCCATCATCACGGACGACGCCCCGGCGGCCAGCGCCTTGACGATATCGCCCGAATACTTGATCCCGCCGTCGGCGATCACCGGCACGTCGCCGGCGCCAGCCACGGCCTCGAGCACGGCGGTGAGCTGAGGCACGCCGACGCCTGCGACCACGCGCGTGGTGCAAATGCTGCCCGGCCCCACGCCAACCTTCACCCCGTCAACGCCGCGATCCACCAAGGCCTTGGCGCCCTCGCGCGTGGCAATGTTGCCGGCGACGAGCTGCACGTCGGGAAGCGCCTCGCGCACCAGCGCCGTGGCCTTCAGCACATCCTCGGAGTGCCCGTGCGCGGTGTCGACCACCAGCACATCGACCCCTGCATCGACCAGCGCCCTGGCACGCGCCAGGAAGTCGCCACCGGCGCCGATGGCCGCCGCGACCCGCAGGCGGCCATGCTGGTCCTTGTTGGAATCGGGATACTGCCGGCGCTTGTGGATGTCCTTCACCGTGATGAGGCCGATGAGCTTCCCGTCTCCGTCGACCACGGGGAGCTTCTCGATGCGGTGCTTGCCGAGGATGCGTTCGGCTTCATCGAGCGTCGTTCCCACGGGCGCCGTGATCAACCGCTCGCTCGTCATCGCCTCCCGAATGGGGCGGTCGAGTTCGCGCTCGAACTGCAGGTCGCGATTGGTGATGATCCCCACCAGCATGCCCGTGGCGTCCACGACGGGAACGCCCGAGATGCGGAACTTCGCCATGAGCGCCACCGCTTCGCGGAGGTTGGCCTCGGGCTGCAGCGTGATCGGGTGCAGGATCATGCCGCTCTCGGAGCGCTTCACCCGGTCGACCTCGGCGGCCTGCCGGTCGATCGACATGTTCTTGTGGAGCACTCCGATGCCCCCTGCGCGTGCCATCGCGATGGCCATCTCGCTCTCGGTCACGGTATCCATGGCCGCCGAAACGAAGGGGACGTTGAGGGTGATGCCCCGCGTGAAGCGCGAGCGGGTGCTGACGGACTTGGGATGCGTCAGAGAGTGCGCGGGAGCGAGGAGGACGTCGTCGAACGTGAACGCCTGCTCGTCGCGGATGCGTGAATGGGTCATGTGAGGGCCGTATAAAGCGCGACGGCCCGCTGCCGGAAAGATCCGGTGCGGGCCGTTAGTGAGACAACTGTGTCTGCCATGGCGAATTGTAGCGCCCGCACCCGCCTTGGTCTAGGGCTCTGGGGGCGTGGCGGGCGTGGCGCTGGGGGGCGGCGCTGGCGCTGCAGGCGGCGCCGGGGGCTTGGCCAGCGGGTTGGTGGTGATCTGCGAGGCGCTGGTCGCCAGATCGCTGGCCACCGACATCCCCGCCGCCGTAACCCCGTTGAGCACGCCCATGGCCTTGTTCATCAGGTCCATGGTCTGCGAGATCGCCGAGGTGGAGATGCGCCCCGCGCGCATCGTGTCTTCGACGCCCTCGGCGAAGCGCGTGAAGACGTTGGCCGGCGGGGCCTGCCGCTCGGCGTACTTCGACTCCAGGAACTCGACGTAGTCGAGGACCTGATAACCGCGATCGTCGGGCAGGGCCTCGAGGCGGCGGACAATTCTGTCTTTCAATGACGGATTCATGGCGGATTCCAGTGGACGGACCGTGAACGGCGGGACCTACCCTTTCCAGCGGACGCGCTTGCCGCGCACGTCGATGTGTACGTACGGGACACCGTTTCGGTTACCGTAGACGCCCAGGCCGCCCACGTACTGCGGGAAGTCGCGCTCCACCTGCTCCACCTGAAGCGAGACCAGTATGCCATCCCGGTGCGTCACGCGGCCATCACCGTCGGCGTCGATGGCGAGATCGGCGGCGTCGCCGTACTGGTGCCGGCTGTCGAGTGCGGAACGCGGCACCTGGCGGTTATGCACCGGAGTGCGGAAGCCGGAGTGCACATCGACCTGCACGGTGTTGTTCCGTCCGCCCCGGAAGGCCCCGACGTACGCTAGTACCAGTTCCACCTTGTCGAGGACCCGGGCATCCAGCGCCACGTACTTGGGCCAGAGATCCTGCTGTTCGTCGTGCGTCACGAAGTCAGCGAGCCGCAGGTGTTTGCTCACCACCAGATCCATGGACTCGCGCGTCACTTCCACGAAGCCGCGCGGGGTCGGCGGCGCCTCGCGGTCGATGCCCGAGCGGTAGTTGCCGATGCGATACCCGTTGAGCGACTGGCCAATCTTGGCGGAGAACGGCACCATGACCGTGACGAGCACGGAATCGATGACCCGGCGTCCCGATTGCTGCTCGACTTCCAGTCGATAGAAGCCCGGAAAACCGGGGGCCACCACCTCGGCGCCCGAGAGGGGCAGCGACGGCGTGACGACCGCACTGTCGCGCGCACGTACCCAGGCGTACGTCAGCCCCGCCGGATCGCCCTGCACTTCGAGCGGAAACTCGAAGGTCTCGTTGGGCAGCACCATCTGGAGGCGTACCTCACCGCTGCGCCCGAAGACCGCCGGCGACGCCGACACGGACGGCGCTCGCGCATCCCGACGGAATGGTGATGCCAGCAGGAGCTCGGGGGGGTGCAGGATGAGGAAGACGGCACCCACGAGTGCCAGCGCACCCACGATCAGCGCCCACCACCCGGCCCCGGATCCGCCGGCGGCGGACTGTCCGGGGGTTTCCACTGCTACAGCCGGCCCCAGCGCGCGCGCGCACCGCGCACGTCGACGTGGATGAACGGGCCGTGCGCACGCGTGGCGCGGTACAGGCCCAGCCCGCCGACGAGTTCCGGATAATCACGCTCCACGGCCTCGACGGCCGCGACGAGGATCCGCACGTCCTTGGAGTTGACGCGGCCATCGTGGTTGAGGTCGTCGAGCCGCCCATCGCGGTTGTTGTCCACCAGGATGTCCGCCGCGTCGCCAAACTGATGCCGGCTGTCCTTGGCCCGGCCACGGAAGCCGACACCCTTCTGGTTGTACTGCGGCGAGCGGAACCCACTCATCACGGCGAGCCGTTCCGCCTTGATCCCGCGACGCTGCAGTTCGACCAGCACGAGTTCGAGCTTGTCCACCAGGGGCTCGCGCAGCACCAGATACTTGGGCCAGACGTCCTTCTGGTCATGCGTCAGGAAGTCGACCAGCCGGAAGTGCTCCGACACCGGCGTGTCCTTGTTCTCGAACGTGACTTCGATGAACCCGTCGGGATTCTCGTACGCGGCGGAGCGCGGCGTGCGTCTCTCGGCCGGGAAGCGCCCGATGTGGTAGTCGCCCACTCGGCCATTCACCTTGTCGGCGAAGGGTCGGAGGGTGAACAGCGAGAGCTGGCGTCCGCTGATCGAGTCGGAGACGGCGAGATTCCCTTCGCCCTTTTGCTCCCGCTTGCCAAACAGGCGGGCGATCGGCTCGACTTCCATGGAGTGCCGCGGCGCAAAGAAGCGCGCCAGCAGGCGCCCGCTGCGGCCAAATATGGTGTCGATGGCCGCTGGTTCGTTCTCGACCGGGGGGGTGGCCGCCGCCGTGCCCTGCCCGGACGCCGCAACCACCGGCGCCAGGACCACGGCGACGGAGAGGAGGGCGGAACGGAGGTGGCGGAGTGCGGTCACGGAACCCGGGCTGGGAGACCAGGCCGCCGCGGCAAGGAGGTGCCGCAGCGGGGGGATCGTGGAAGCTACTCGATACCCGGGCGGGGCGCCAAGGGTCCTGCGTCCCCGGCTCAATAGATGTAGACGGGGGTCCCCACCGGCACGATCCTAAAAAGCGTCTCGATGTCCTCGTTGCGTACGCGGACGCACCCATGGCTGGCGCCGCGGCCGATGCTCGTCGGCACGTCGGTGCCGTGGATGCCGTACCCGTCGCCCAGATACAGGCGATTGACCCCCAGCACCCCCATGTACCGCCGCTGGTTCGTGCCGATCGGGGGGATGATCAGGTCGCGCCCGGCGATGATCTCCTTGCCTTCGAGGACCTCGAACGGCACCTCGCGGCCATCGGGATACCGGGTCACCACGTCGCCTCCCGATACCAAAATGACGGCGCCACCGGCCAGTGGAATGCTTTGCCCGCGTTCGAGCTGCCGGAGCCGTTTGCCCGTCTTGCGCGCCATTTCCACGTAGTGCCAGTCGGGGGGGACCCACGCCGGATCGACGTCCTTGCGCACCACGACCAGCCGTCCTCGTGGCGTCTCGAACTTCCAGCGTGACCCCCCCGCCCGCTCGAGATTCTTGCCCGTGCCGGTGGCAACTCGCGTGCGAAACAGCACGGTGGCCCCGCGCTTGAACCAGAGCCGGTTCTCAGCGATGCTGATGACGATGTAGGGTTGATCGCCCAGCGAGTCCGGGGAAGATGCCAGCACCCGGGAGAGCGAATCCCCCGCGGAGGAAACCTGGGCGCGCACCGTCTCCAGGATGTCGGCGTTGTCGTTGAAGACGGCCTGCGTGAGGTCGCGGTCGCGACGCAGCGCGGCCGCCGAGCGGAACTCAACCACGGCCAAGACGCACGCCGCGACGACGGCAGCCACGCTGAGCACGGCCCCCGTGCCACCACTGGCGAAGAATGCCCGGTCAGGGGTCGGCGGCACGGAGATCAATAGAAATACACCGGCAGTCCGACCTTGAGATTCGGCAGGATGGACTTGAGGTCTGCGCCGCCGATGCGCACGCTGCCGGCGCGTACCGCCGTCGCGGGGTCGCCGCGATAGAGCACCGCGCCACCAGAGAGGACGACCATCGAATCGCCTCGCACCTCTTCCACGCGCCGGACGCCAAGGGGCGATGCGATGGGGATGGAATCGCCGGTGGTGCGCTGCCAGCCGTCGGCGCCCACCTGCACCACGGCGGTGCGGAGGACCGCGCCCTGCTGTTCGAGGTGCAGGAGTCCACTGTCCACCGCGATCGAGACGTGCAGATCGCCGTCCGTGCGCGCCTGTCGCACGGCCAGCGCCATCATCACCTGCAGTCGCCGCGCGTCGGAGGCGAGTGCGAGGTCGGTCTTCACTTTTTCGATGTCACTCATCCCCGCTCGCAGCGCCGCGATCTCCTTGCGATACTCGGCGCTACGCCACGCCAGGGCGCCGGCCGAGCCCAGCGCGGCAACAAAGGTCCACGCCAACCCCCGCATGATGCGCGGATGCTCACCCCAGAGCGCGCGCCAGGCCAAGCTCCCCGGAATCACTGCTTGGCGAGGGAGAGGATGTCGAGGATCGGGATACCCACCGGCTGGCTGCGCCCCGTGCGCACACGGGCGGTGACGAGGAGTCGCGTGAGGGCCTGAATGGACCGCGCTTCGGCGAGCAACGACGGGGGAATGGTCAGGTATAAAAGCTGGTCCTCGGCGCCCGGCCCCTTGGCCAGGAAGTACGGCTCATCCTTGGCCAGGTCGCGACGCAGCGGATCCGCGACCTGCAGGGCCAGCACCTGCACTTCCCACCGCACGGTCTTGCCGCGCGTGCCCTCGGGATCGGCGCGCAAGTCAGCGGCCGAAAGCGACGCCCCGAATGACGAGTCGGCCGGCACGACGTCCCGCTCCTGCACCCACACCTCGGAACGCACGCGCACCCAGCCCCGTGACCGGGCGAGCGGCACGACGACCGAGCCACCGGCAAGCTGCCCGACGACGAGTCCGTTGGGTGCGTTGCGCACCACGGCCGAGCGCGCCACGCGCATGGCGCCGTCGGGCATCGCCTCTACTACGGCGGGCTCGACTGGCGGAGCTACGGGAGGCTGGGCGACCGCTTGCTTTGCTGCCGGCGCCGGTTGTTTGGCGACGGGGGCCGGCGCTTTGGCTACGGGGGCCGGTTGTTTGACGGCAGTCGCCGGCACTTTGGCGATGGACGCCGGTTGTTTAGCAGCGGCCGTTGCGGTTGGCGCTGATTTCGCGGCCGACGCGGCAGCCTTGACCGCGTCAACCGGAAGGGTTTTGGCATCCACCCAACCCCCGCGGCGCACATTGGACCACGATGCCTCCTTGGTCCCCGCGAAGAGCCCGGTGCCTGGCCGCACTTCACCCAGGATCACGCCCTTCATGGACGGCGCGGAGCGCAGGCGCATGGCGATGGTGCCGGTGAGCTGCACGGGAAAGCTGTCCTTGGCACCACCCAGCTTGGAGCCGTCGATCCACCCCGCGAAGGTGATGTACACGTCGCCGCCACGCGCCGCGCCGACCGTGACGGTCGTGCCCTGCTTGAGCACGGCAACAACGCCGCCCCCCGAGGAACGCACGGTGGCATCGGAGACAAGGGCCGTTTGCGCCGCCAACGGAGCGGCAATGAGGAGGATCAGGAGGGAACGAATAGGTCTCATCGCTGGTAGGGGGGCGTGACGGGGGATACTTTTCCCACGTCCCGCATACTGCCGAACTTATCACCCGTCTTCGAACTCAGCCAAGATGACGCCGCGCACGGACCGTCCAGTGGTCCTCGTTGTTCTCGACGGATGGGGTTACCGCGAGAGCACCGAGGGCAATGCCATTGCCATGGCGCACACTCCCTCCTGGGACCGCCTGTGGGCCAAGGCGCCGCGCACGCTGCTCGAGGCGTCAGGGCGCGCGGTGGGGCTCCCGGCGGGCCAGATGGGGAACAGCGAAGTCGGGCACATGAACCTCGGCGCCGGGCGCGTGGTCATGCAGGATCTGGTGCGCATCTCGGCGGCGGTGGAGGACGGGACGCTGTTCCGGAACTCCGCGTTCAGCGCCGCCTGCGCCCACGTGCGGCGGACGGGCGGCACCCTGCACCTGATGGGGCTGGTGGGTGACGGCGGCGTCCACGCGCACCAGGATCATGCCGTGGCGCTCGTGGAAATGGCGGCGCGTCAGGGAGTGGAGCGCGTGGCCCTGCACTGCCTGCTGGACGGACGCGACACGCTGCC
>CANNKR010000050.1 GCA_947504615.1 Gemmatimonadota bacterium
CCGGCATGGCGCTCGCGCTGGCCAAGGGCGGCGCGGCGTCGACGAAGGTGAGCCTGTTCATCGCGTTCAATACGCTGGGTTCGCTGGGGCTGGTGAAGGGCGCAGGCTGGGCGCACGATGCGTGGGGGATGCCCGGCATGCTGGGCGCGGAGATTGTGACGGTGATGGTGGCGCTCACCGTTTTTGCGTGGGTGTCGCGGCGGGTGCTGGCGTGACCGTCATCGGGCTGATTTCCGACACGCATGGCCTGCTGCGCGCCGGCGTCCACGAGGCGCTGGCCGGCGTGTCGCTGATCTTGCACGCCGGCGACGTCGGCGGCGACGATATTCTCGACGAACTCAAGCTTATTGCGCCGGTGCAGGCGGTGTTCGGCAACTGCGATGCGCCGTGGCTGCCCGGGTTCGCAGCCGAGCGGGTGCTTGAGGTGGAGGGGGTGCGCATCCACGTGTCGCACGGCCACGAACTGGGACGGCCGCGCCCCGAGAAGTTGGCGGCGGCATATCCTGGCTTCGATGTGCTGGTCTACGGCCACACGCACCGGCAGGTGATCGAGCGAGTGGGCGACGTCCTGGTGGTGAACCCCGGCGCAGCGGGGGCGCGGCGCTTCGACCTCAGCGCCAGCGTGGCGCGACTCACCATCGTGGATGGGCGGGCCGAGGTGGAGCTGGTGGAGCTCTCGGGCGCATGACGTGCGCCTGATGGCGTGGACATCATCCATGTTGCTCCGTCCGTGAACTCAGGGTCCTGGCCGCCGCGCTTCGGCGTCATCGGGCGCACGATGACGGTTACCGGCCTCAGTCAGTTGGTGGCCGTCGTGGCGTACGACGTGGGCGTCGATCCCGCGGGCCACGCGTTGCAGGTGTCGCCGCTCAATGCGTTGATGCTGCAGGTGCCCCTCTACCTGTGTGCCCTGCTCGTGCCCGCCGGGCTGTGGGCGCTGGTGGCCGTCGCCTGGCCGAAGGGGCGACGCGTGATCGACGTCGCGGGCGGACTGACCGCCGCCCTGCTGGTATTGGTCACGCAGCTGGATTTCGGCATGCAGCGCTTTCGTGGAGAGCGCCTGTCGTTGAATCACCTGGTGACATACGGCACCAGTGATGCCCTCAACAGCGACTGGATACGCCCGGTGCTCGAACTGCCCGGGGCGCTGGCCGTCGCGTTGCTGACTCTGATCGGCAGCTGGGTGTTGCTGGCGCTGGCGCAGCGATCACCGGCCGGCGCCTCGTCCGGCGGCCTACGCTGGTGGCACCCGCTGGCACTGTGGGGAGCCGCGCTCGCCTGCTACGCACCCACCCGCTTTGCCTATTACCACCAGCGCGACCTTGCGATGTCACCACAGGTGGTGCTACTGCGTCCCCTGTTGTTCGCGCCGAAGCGCATGGATGCCTCGGCCGAGTTGGTGCAGCGCGCGCAGTTTCGCGCGGGCATCGACGCGACCAATCGCGGAGGCTGGCTGTCCGATCAATATCCGCTGTGGCGCCCTTCACCGGAGGCGGGCATTCCCGGCGCCGGCATGGCGGCGCACGACCCGCCCGACATCGTGATCTTCGTCATCGAGTCCCTGCGCGGACGCGACGTCGGCTGGGGATTTCATCCGCGCCCGGCTGGAGCGTCCGTCACACCGCATCTCGACTCGCTGGCGCGTGATGCGGTCACGTTCCCGCACTGGATCGCCAATGGTGAACCATCTCCGCGCGGCTTCATCGTGCTGCACTCCGGCGCCTGGGAGCATGGGCGCGAGTTCATCATCGCCAATTACCCCGCCACACAACTCGACGCTTTGCCGCTGCGCCTCCGCTCGGCCGGCTACCGGACCCTCGCGTTCTGGGGAGGGAATCCCAGCTTCGACAACCAGCTGACCTGGGCGCGCCGCTGGTATGATGAGTTGAGCTTTGACCTGCCGGAGAATCACCTGTTCTACTTCAATACCGTTTCCGATCGTGTGTTGATGGACCGGGTGATCGATGGCATTGCCGCGCACGATCGCGCCCGCGCGGCGCATCCGCTCTTTGCCTACGTGGCTTCAAACGGCACGCACACGCCCTATGCGCTCGACGACGCGGCTGCGGCAACCGCGCCCCGTCCGGCTCCGGCCTCGCGGCAGGAACGCTACGACCTCACCCTTCGAAACGTGGACGCCGAGATAGGGCGCGTGCTTGCGACGCTCCGCGCGCGGCCGCGCTGGCGGAATACGGTGGTGATCGTGGTCGGCGATCATTCCGACCGCACCGATGAGGACGACGACCCACGCTGGCGCGGCATGCCCACCGATGCGCAGGTGGCCACCGCGGCGCTCGTGTACGGGCCGGCGCGGCTGATCGGGCCGGCCCGGGCGCTCCCGATGCCAGCGAGTCATGTGGATGTGATGCCCACGGTGCTGTCGTGGCTGGGCGACACGTCGGCCGTCACCACACTGGGGCGCAGCCTCTTCGATACCGTTGCCCTGTCCGGGCGCGAGGCGGTGTCCGTGAACAGTCGCGGCTATCGGCTCGACCGGGGCGGGTACACCCTGCTCGTCTCGCCGGATGACCCGCGCATCAACTACGCCTGGCGCAGCTTCTCGGGAGAGCGTCCGACGCCGGTCCGCCTGCGCGACACGCCATTTGGTGAGGATGCGCCAGAGCGCCTCATCCAGCGCATTCGATACTGGTCTTACCTCGTGGAGCAGAACCGGGTGCGTCCGAGGTTCTAGAGGGCTCGCGGGCACGGGCAACGCAGCGCGCGATGGGGCGCTGCGGCGTCATTGCCTCGGCGGAAGACGCATCGCATCTTTCGCGCCGTCGCACCGGGTTGCACGCGCGTCCTGTCTGCACCCGAAGCGACGGAACCGTCGCTTCCTGCCGCAGCATCGCCTCAGGCGCGCGCGGTGGTGAGGCGGGACCACTTGGAGGGTACCGCAATGAACCGTCGAGCGCTCAAGGACGAAGTGTTCCTGCGCATGGCCACGGAATTAAGTCGGCTCGGGACCTGCTGTCGCCTGCAGGTCGGCGCCGTGCTCCTGCGTCCGGACGGCGGTGTCGCTTCGGCCGGATTCAACGGCGCGCTCCCAGGGATGCCGCACTGCACGCCGGCGACCTGCCAGCCAGGGCAGCGGTGCCTGCACACGAGTCACGCCGAGGAGAACGCGCTTGGCTTCTGCGACGGACACATCGCCGCCGCGTACGTGACACACGAACCGTGCCTGGCATGTACGCGCGCACTTGTCCGGCGCGGCGTGCGCCGGGTGGTGTTTCAGCACCCGTACGTGAGCATCGCGCCGCAGGAAGCCGAGGAGCGCGCCTCCATCCTGAAGCACTATGCCGTCGAGTGGGAGCAGTTGAGCCTGGCGTGACCCTTCCGGGTCGCGATCATCGGATGTGCGGGTCCGTGCGTGAGAGCACGCCTTACGGCGCTGCCAAAAGGTCGCCGCGTGCGGAGGCAGTGGGTGGCGGGAGGAGCGGCGGGTCGTCGTCGAAGATCGAGCGCGAGCGCAACGAGACATCGATGGCAGCAAGTAGCTCTTCCAACTCTACGGTCGCCTTCTTCAACGAGTAGCGGTACGACGCGCGCGAGCCAGCGAGCGCGAGTGCGCCGGCCGCGAACGCCATGATGGCGACGGGCGCCGCGAGCAACGCACCGGCGAGCGCCATCGCCTTCACACCGATCAGCGCGCCCAACGCGCCCGAGGCTGCGGTGGCGCCACCCGAGAGGAGGCCGTACGCCCAGACGTTGACACCGTGCCCGGGCCGCAGGTCGGCAAAGACCGTCACCTCCGTGGCGCCGCGCTCGTGCTCGAGCAGGCGCAGAGTCACGCGCAGCTCGCGCGTGAAGAAGCCGTACCGCAGCATCATGAACTGGTATCCGATCCCCCCGGACGCGTCGAGGTCGGGCAGCTTGAAGACGATGATGCCGCCGTCGAGGGGATGCGGACCGATCTGGTCGCGCAGGGTCATCCGGAACGGCGTCCCCTGAAACGTGCGCCCCATGAGCTTGAGCACCTCGCGCGCCGGCGATCGGATGATTCGCGAGACCGAGAGGGCTGGACGGAGATCGCCGAAGAGCCGCTGGGCCATTCGACCGCGCAGGCTCGTGCCGTCGAGTGGCAAGGGCGCGTTGGCATCGAGCGGGAGTTCCGAGAGCGCGAGCGCGACGAAGCGTTGCGAGATGCCGGCCTCCATGGCCGCCGACTCGACGTCCTGCAGGCGATAGGTCGACGTCCCGGGCGCGCTCGCATCGTGACTCGCCGACGCTTCGCCATCGGCGCGGGTGCCGGGCCCGAGTGCGCGGGTCGCGTGAGCGCGCGTCTCGCGCTCGAGTCGCGCGGCCGCCTCGGCCTGCAACTGCGCCGCGCGCCGCCAGACGAGGCCCGCCTGGTCCTCCGAGAGCAGGCGGTGCCCGCCGTCGCTCACCACGACCGGCTCGCGTGCGGCCACCGCTCCCTCCATGGCGCGACGGAGCGCCTCAGAGAGATCCTCGCCGGTCGCGAACCGCTCGGCAGGGTCCTTCGCGAGGCAACGGTCGATCACGTCGGCGAGGGCGCGCGGCACGTGCGGCGCGACGGTGCGCAGTTGCGGCGCGGGCCGCGTCACGTGGGCGACCAGCACGGCGGTCATGCTCTCACCCTCGAACGGCAGGCGCCCGCTGAGCAGAAAGTAGCCGACGACGCCGAGTGCGTAGAGATCCGACCGGCCGTCAAGGGCCGTGCCCTGCACCTGCTCCGGGCTCATGTAGTGTGCCGTGCCGACCACCTGCCCCTCGCCGCTGAGACTAGGCGACCGCTCGTTATGCGCGATGCCGAAATCGGTGACGAGCGCGCGGTTGGTCCCGCGCTCGATCATGATGTTCTCCGGCTTTACGTCACGGTGGATCACGCCGCGGGCGTGGGCGTAGGCGAGTGCCCACGAGACCTCGCGCAGGTGGCGCACCGCGTCGACCGGTGGGAGCGGGCCGCGGTCGCGCACGCGCTGGCCAAGGTTCTCACCGTCCACGAGGCCCATGACGAAAAAGGCGAACTCCCCGCGCTCGTCGGCGCGGTGAATGTGCACGATGTGCGGGTGCGAGAGCTGGGCGGCGGTGCGCGCCTCGCGCAGGAAGCGCGCGCGCACGTCGCTCGTCGCCGAGTCCGGCGGGAGCACCTTGAGCGCGACATGCCGGTCAAGAACGATGTCGCGCGCAAGGTAGACCACGCCCATGCCGCCACGGCCGAGCTCGCGCTCGAGTTCGAACTCATCCTTGAGAGCGGCGGGTAGGGCGGCGAGCGCGGGATCGGAAAGTGGTGGCATGATGGGCGGCGGGTTTCCCGAAATCTAACGGCAGACTCTCCGGACCGTGCGCTGCCCGCGACCTCCCGAGGTGACCGCGCCCGCCGGCTCCGTTCGAACCCCCGCGCGACCAGCTTTCAGGCGATTCCCGGCGTCAGGTTGCGGCGCAACTCGCGCGCACGGGCTGCAGCCGGCCCAGGCGAGCGCGGTCCCACACTGCCCGGCACGCTGCTGACGTCGAGCAACACGAACGTCGGTCCCGTTGCGCTCAGCACACGCTCGATCTGCTGCGCCCACTGCACGGCGTTCGAGAAATGGAAGACGGAACGAAATCCGCACGCCCGCGCCATCGCCTCGAAATCGAGGCTCGCGCCATCCGCACGTCCCGCCGCAGATCCCGGCGTCGGTTGAGCCCCCGTGACTTCGTACACTTCATTGTCCGCGAGGATCAGGACGAGATTCGCCGGCGCGGCTGCCGTGATCGTCACCATCGAACCGAGGTGCATCAGCATGGCGCCGTCGCCGTTGACCACGATCACCCGCCGGCGCGGCTGCGCCAGCGCGACTCCCAGGCCGATCGCGGGTGCGGTGCCCATGCTCGACGGCACCAGTGGGAGGTCGAGCGATTGCGCGCCGAGCGTCATCCACTCGCGTGCGGCACCCATGCTCGTGATGACCACGTCATCCTCGCGCCGTGCCGTGTGCAACGCGAGGAGCGCATCGTGCAGCGGCATCCGTTCCTTGGCGTCGCTCATGCCTTGCCCTCCGCGATCAGTGCGGCGCCGGGTGTTCCCGCGTCGCGACAGGCGACGTAGTGCGCGCGAATCTCATCGCGCTGGGCCGGCGCCTTGATGAGGCGATAGTCGATGCGCCACGCGTCGAGCAGCGGCTCGGTGAAGACGAGACAGGTGTCGCCGGGCAGCGTGTCCTGGTTGAGGTAGCTGCGGTACCCGATGACGGCGAAGATCGGCAGCTTCCAGTCGTGCAGGACGTTGCGCAGCGAATCGCCCGACTCGAAGAGTCCGGTGCACTGGATCAGGACGAGCGGCGTCGCGCCGCCAAGATACAGGCCGGCGGCGACCGCCCAGGCCTCGCCCTCACGGCAGACGCGGACGAGCTGCAGGTCGGGCGACGCTTCGAGCGCGGGGTGCCACAGCCCGATCGTGCTGTCTGCGATGGACACCACATGCGTGATGCCCATCGAGGTGAACAGCGCGGTGATTTCTGAGCCGGAGAACATTGGGATTCGACGAAAAGAGAAGCGGTACGCTACTTCCCGTTCATCACCGAGTAGTAGATGCCGTTGAACAGGAACTTAAACGAGCCGTGCGGTTGCGCGCGCTGCAGGATCTGCGGGCCAAAGAGCAGCACGCGCCCAAGGCCCACCTTGGCTTCCACCGCCACTACCCCGTTCTCCAGGATATCCTGTCCCCACGCCCACCCGCTGCGCAGCGGCGTCTTGGTGTCGAACCACGCGATCGTCTTCACGCCCTGCGCGGCCGCGTCCGGACCAAGCTTGAATACTGGACTGTCGTCGAAGAAGACATCGGTGTGCTCGGCCATGCCGAACGCCACCGGGTGCGACGCGTCGACGCGCGACGTGAGGACCGAGCCCGGAACGAAGAACTTCGTGCGCGGCAGCGCCGCGCCGTTCTCCACGAGCTGGCTCTCGATCGACAGCTTGAGA
The DNA here is from genome assembly GCA_947504615.1 of Gemmatimonadota bacterium. GTDB lineage: Bacteria > Gemmatimonadota > Gemmatimonadetes > Gemmatimonadales > Gemmatimonadaceae > PNKL01. The sequence goes on from CANNKR010000050.1 coordinate 6,928, forward strand.
TACGCGGCGAGATTCATGGCGGACGTCCCGATCGCAATCGCGGTGCCGCCCTTCTCGATGAACTCGCGAATGCGCGGCAGCGTCTTGTCGAGTGTCACGCGCCCGACCTGGTCGGCGTACTCGCTCGGCAGGTACGGGATCACGCTGTCTTCCGCCGCCGCTCGACCGCCACCGCGCCGTCCCGTGGCGGTGCCGGGAATGGCCCCATCGACGAATACGAGCACATCGTACTTTGCGTCCAGGCCGCCCCGGTCGAGCGCCGGCGCAAAGACGCGCTCAAACGGGAACTCGAACTGCTCGAGAATCCACCGGGCCCACCCCGACGTGATCGAACCGCCGTACATGTCCCACAGTCCGATGCGCGGTGTGCGCACGCGGACGGCTCCGGCCGGCATCCCGCCGGTGACCCCCGCGAAGGAGATGCCCAGGCTGGCCGCGCTCTTCGTGATGCTCGCGATCGCCTCCGGCGTGGCATCCACGAACAGCGAGCCCGACGGATAGCTGGTGCCGTCTGCCGTCATCGGCGCGGTGGTCCGCATGACGTGCTGGTTCGCCTTCAGCAGGCGGTTGAGGGCGATGAACGCGTCGTTGGTGCGACTGCTCGTCACGAACCCCGTCGCGCCGGTTGCCGCGGCGACCGTGCCAGCGGGTGGCGTGATATTCCACGCCGTGAGCCGCTCGAACGGACCGGTAAAGCCGTCGAGGATGCGATCGAACTGCACGCCCATCTGGAAGGCGAGCGTCCATCCCGCGTTGTCGTACGGCGGCGTCGGCGGCGAGCCAGGAAAGGGAAAGACGTCCGGATGCACCTGCGGCTCGAACATGTCCATCACGTGCGGACGGAAGGCCTGCGCCGTGTGCACCACGTAGGATCCCGCGGGATACTGCTTGCCCTGCACGCTGAAAGCCTTCGTGGCGCGCTCGACGGTGATCCCGGTCTCGAGCAGCGCGTTCACGAACTTCGTGGCAGTCGGGAAGTCGGGCTGGTCGCTCGGGATGACATAGCCGCGCGGATCGCGCAGGGCCGGCGCCTTCATGGCCGCCCATTTTGCCGAGTCGCTTGCGCTCGCCATCCGGCCGGCGATCGCACCGTCGCGCCGGGGATTCGCGGTCCACGTATCGCGGCTGCCGCGTTCGATCGAGTGCCGTCCCATCGTGTAGATGTTGAACAGCAGGTTCTCCCGCATGCGCGACGCATAGTCGAGCACCGCGCGGTCCAGCGAGATGGAGTAGTCGATGGACTGCCTGAAGTGCCACTCCTGCGGCGCGATGGGCAGCGCGATGTCGGCCGACGGGATCTGGCGGGCCAGCACGAGCGGAATGCGCATCGGCGTCGGGCTGCCGATGATCTCCGTCAACAGGGCGATGGTGTTGTGGAAGGTGGCCGTGTTGCGGATGCCGCCGTTCCACCAGCCGTCGTATGGGCCGCCGGAACGCATCGTCGCGCCGCCCTTGCCCTCGATCGCCAGCCGCGTGTGCATCGCGGCCCCGACCGACTGGAGGCCGAGCACCAGCACGGGGTCGAGGTTGTAGTTGTACGGATCGCGCATGGGCGGCGAGTACACCACCGTGCCCGCCGGACCGCTCTGGTGATGGTTGTACAGCAGCTGCGGGAACCACTCGCGAGACAGGACGCGGTTTTCGTTCTCCGTCTCCGCCTGGGTCGACATGAAGAAGTCACGATTGTCGTCGTGCCCGATGTACTTCTGGTACAGCCGCGGCACCTGCGCCAGCGACCGCTGCTTCGGGTCGGGGTTGCGCATGTACCAGTCGGACACGAGGTCGTTGCCGTCGGGGTTCGCATGCACGAAGAGGATGATGACGTCGTCGAGAATCCGCTTCGTCTCGTCATCCTGCCCGCTCACCATGTCGTAGACCATCTGCCCAAGGCTCTGCGTGCCGACTGTCTCGGTGGCATGCAACCCGCCGTCGATCCACACCACGGCCTTGCCGTCCTTTGCGAGTCGGCGCGCCTGCTCCTCCGTCACGCCCTCGGCGTGTGCCATGCGCGCCGCGATGTCCTTGTAGTACGCCAGCCGCTTCTGGTTCGCCGGCGAGGTAACGATCGCCATCAGGTGCGGCCTGCCCTCGGCCGTCTTGCCGATCTCCTGGACGGTGATGCGTCCGGACTCCTTGGCGAGCGTACGCCAGTACGAGGAGATCTGCCGGTAGTTGGCCAGGAAATAGTCGTCGCCGAAGTTGGCGCCGAAGGCTTCCTTGGGCGTGGTGATGTGGGGCTGGGCGCCGAGGGTCGGTGCGAGGACGGCGCCGAGGGCGAGTGCAGCGAAAGACACGGTGGCGCAACGGCGCGTGGTGCTGAGCATGTCGGATGGTCGGTGTAGGGACGTGCTACGCTCCCTTGATTCTACGCCGAGCCCCCGTGGGCGCTACACCGCGCGGGTGGCGTTCGAGGGCGCAAACGCGCTGGTCTGCTCGAATTCCTTCGGGAATCGCGTGAACCAGCTCGACACCAGCAGCAGTTCATCGATCTCATGGCTCGGCACCGTGCCTTCGGTGCGTTCCATGGGCGCAAAGATCCCGGCGACGCGGCCGTCAAACGCGCGGCGCTGCTCCGCGGTGCGCGGGGCGGGCTCGATGGCGCGCACGCGCCCTCGGCGAATCACGTAGCTCACGTCGTCGCCGTGCACGGCGCGCGGGGTGTACACGAACGACAGCGATTCCACCGCAAAGCGGAGCCGCGCGAACTGGGCCCGCAGCGATTCCAGCCGCTCGATCTTGTCGCGCAGCGTGGCCGCCCGCTCGAACTCCAGCCGACCGCTGGCCTCGTCCATCAGGCGCTTGAGCGCCGTCACCGGCACGTCGTTGGCGCCCTCCAGGAACGCCTGCGCCAGAACGAAGCGCTCGTGGTACTCATCGCGGCGCACGGCGCCCACGCACGGCCCCAGGCACTTGCCGATCTCGTGGCGGATGCAGCCGGGCGTGCGCGGCGACGCGCCGAAGAGGTCCGACTGCTCGGGGAAATGCATGGGGAAGTCGAGCGCGCAGTCGCGCAGGCCCAGCGCGTCATTCAGTTCGCGCAGCGCCTCCTCGATCTGCACGGCCCCGTGGAACGGACCGTAGAAGATGCCGGTCTCGTCGTTCCCCGAACTGCGCACCACCCGGAACAACGCGGCATCGCCGCGCGCCACCCGGATGAATGCCATGTGCCGCGCATCGCGCTTGCCGGCCACGTTCAGGCGCGGGCGATACCGCTTGATGCGCTTCAGCTCTTCCAGCAGCGATGCGAACTCCGTGGGGACGTACTCCCAGTGGAGTTCGGCGGCTTCGCGCAGGATGCGTGCCCCCTTGTCCGCGGGATACTCGGCGCGGAAGTAGCTGAGCAGCCGCGTGCGCAGCTTCTTGGACTTGCCCACGTAGATGATCTCGCCGTCGGCGGCGCGCATCTGGTAGACGCCGGGCAGGTCGCGCGCCTCGCCCTTCACGCGGGCGAGCATTTCGGCGGCGCGCGCTTCGGCCTCGACGGCCGAGGGCGAGAAGGACGGGCGGAGCTTGCGCCGGCTCACGACTGGCAGCCTCGGCACCACACGGTGGCGCGGCCGTCGATGTCGTGCGACGACTGCAGGGTAGCTCCGCAGCGTGCGCAGGGCTTGCCGCCGCGGCCGTAGGCCTGCAGCTGTGGGGCATAACCGCCGCGCTGGCCAAAGGCGTCGCGATAGTCGCGAAACGACGTGCCCCGCGCCTCGATGGCCGCTCCCAGCACGTCCCTGAGCTCCTTGTGCAGCGCGGTGCACTCCACGCGCGTGAGCGTCGCCGCACGGCGCGACGGACGGATGCCCGCGCGCCACAGCGACTCGTTGGCGTAGATGTTGCCCACGCCGGCCAGCCGCTTCTGGTCCATCAGCACCGCCTTCACCGCCCGGGAGGAGCCGCGCACACACTCGGCGAGGCGTTCCGGCGTGAAGTCGGCGTCGAGGGGCTCGGGCCCCAGGGCGTCGCTCCACGCGGCGAGGGCGCCCGCCGGGAGGGCGGTCACCGTGCCGAGCCGGCGCACGTCGGTGTAGCGCAACTCGCGGCCGTCGGCCAACTGCATCCGAAGGCACGCGTAGTCGTCGGGACAGCCTGGCTCCCCGAGGATCAGGGCGCCGGTGAAGCGCGGCGTGACCACCAGGTGTACGTCGGTATCCAGCGACAGCACGATGCTCTTGGCGCGTCGCCAGGCGCGCGCCACGACGCGGCCGGGCAGCAGGCGGCCCAGCTTGACCACCGTCGTCTCGCGCAGGACGTCTCGGCGCAGCACATCGACCTGCATGATTTGTGCGCCGACGACCGCGCCGTGCAGGTCACGGGCGATCGTTTCGGTCTCTGGTAGCTCAGGCACCGCGTGCCCGTTCGCGCCAGCCGATGTCGCGGCGGAACTGCCGACCGTCAAACTGCACCTGCGCGGCGTATTGCGCGCTGGCCTGTTGCGCGTCAGCGATCGTCTCCCCTCGCCCCGTGATGGCGAGCACACGCCCGCCCGCCGTGCGCAGGGTGCCCTCAGCGTCGCCGCGTGTTCCCGCGTGAAAGACCAGTACGCCGTCCGGCACGGGGGGCAGGGTAATGGCGTCGCCGTTGCGCACGCTGCCTGGATAGCCCGCCGCCGCCACCACGGTGGTGACCGTGGCGCCCGGCGACCAGCGCAGGGGCGAGGCATGCGCAATCGACTCGCCGCGCGCGATGGCCAGCATCGGCTCGAGCAGCGACGACTCGAGCAACGGCAGGATGGCCTCGGTTTCCGGATCGCCGAACCGGCAATTGAACTCGACCACCTTGGGGCCGTGCGGTGTCAGCATCAGCCCCGCGTAGAGCAACCCGGTGAATGGCGCGCCGGCCTCGCGCATGGCGCGCAGCGTCGGCGTGAACACCCGCTGCACGGCGTCGTCAATCACGCTCGGCGGTGCGATGGAGACCGGGGCATAGGCGCCCATGCCGCCCGTGTTGGGGCCGGTGTCCCCTTCGCCGATGCGCTTGTGGTCTTGCGCCGCGATCATCGGCAGCACGTGCGTGCCGTCGGTGAGCGCAAAGAGCGACAGCTCCTCGCCCGTCATGAACTCCTCGACCAGCACCTCGGCCCCCGCCGCGCCGAAGGCGTTGTCGACGAGCATCGCGTCCACCGCCGCCTCGGCCTCGCCGAGTGTCATCGCGACCACCACGCCCTTGCCTGCCGCGATGCCCGAGGCCTTGACCACGACGGGCGCGCCGAGCCGGCGCACTTCGGCGCGGGCGGCGTCGGCGTTGGTGAAGGTGCGCGCCATGGCCGTCGGCACGCCGGCCGCGAGCATCAGTTGCTTGGCGAAACGCTTGGAGGTCTCGATGGCGGCGGCGGCAGCCGTGGGGCCGAACGCGGGAATGCCGAGCGCGCGCAGGCGATCGACGAGGCCCAGTTCGAGCGGTGCTTCGGGGCCGACGACGACGAGATCAAATCGTTCGCGCGTGGCCAGCGTACAGAGGGCATCGACGTCGGTGGCGGCCACCGGTTCGCACCGTCCGAGCGCGGCAATCCCCGGGTTCCCGGGGGCGGCGACAAGTTCGAGGTGCGGATCATCCTGCAGCAGCTTCCACGCCAGGGCGTGCTCGCGGCCGCCACCGCCGACGACGAGCACCTTCATCGCGATCCGGTCTTGAACGCGTCGGTGAAGGCGTCCTTGGCCCGGCCGAACACCTCGGTGGCCTTGGCGGCGGCCTGCTTGGCCTGGTCGCCGTAGTAGGCGGTGGCTTCGCTGAAGTCCTTGCCGACGTCCTGCGCCGACGGGCGCACATCGCTGCGGCGCTCGTACTCTCCGGCGATCACCTTGCCGTAGCGGCCGGCGTCGATGTAGCGCTGCAGTTCGCCCGCGCGCACGGTGTTGAACGGGTGCTCACGGAAGACCGTGTTGAGCACCTGCATCACCTTGTCCCATGCGTCGCCCTGCGTCTCGTACTCGGCGGCCTGCTCCATGAAGGCGTCGAGGTCGATCGTCTGCCCGAAGGCCGGGCCGCCGGCGAGCTTCAGGAAGCTCATCATCACGGGGCGGCGGTCCTGCACGGCCAGCAGGGCAGCGCGGTCGGACGACAGCTCGCTCTTGCGGTACCACTCGAGCAGGGCCATCTGGAACGGGAAGATGATGGCTGCGGCGAGGAAGGGCAGTCCGCTGAGTCCCACCGTCATCAGGATCATCGCGATGGTGCGATACAGCACGTGGCCGCTCATGATGTGCCCGACTTCGTGCGCGATCAGCACGCGCTGCTCGTCGGCGTCGAGGTGCTCGAGCATCGCCGAGTTCACCACGATGAACGGCTGGTCGAAGCCCATCGCGGCGGCGTTGATCAGCGGCCCCTGCGTGACGTACAGCTGCGGCCGGTCATGCCAGTCGAGCGCGGTGAGCACCTCGGTGAGCAGCGCGTCGAGTTCCGGGCGCTGCTTCGGGCCCACGCGGACGGCGTTGGCCAGGAAGAGCTGGCGGAGTCCGCGTTCGCCGAAGAACGCGGCAATCTTGCGCACCACCTGATCGAAGCCGGGAATGCTGCGCAGCGAGTTCAGCGCGGCGCGGTCGGCCGGGTGTTCCCAGGACGCCGGGGCGATGTCGGTCAGTACGATGCGGGTAGTCATGGAATTCTCCTCAAGGGGCAACGGGGATCGAAACACTCCTTACGATCCCCGGCATCGTGAAGTGTCGCGGGCTACAGCCCCTTGAACGCCTGGTCCAGGTCGCCGATCAGATCCTCGATGTCCTCGACACCCGTGGACAGGCGAATGAGCCCGTCGCTGATGCCGAGCGCGGCGCGCCGCTCAGGCGGCACGGACGCGTGCGTCATGGACGCCGGATGGCTGATGAGGCTCTCGACGCCGCCGAGCGATTCGGCCAGCGCATAGACCTTGGTGCGCCCCAGGACGGTGGCGGCCTTCTCCTTGCTTCCCATCTCGACGCTGATCATTCCACCGAAGCCCGACATCTGCTTCTTGGCCAGCGCGTGCTGCGGGTGCGTCGGCAGCCCCGGGTAGATGACGCGCTCGGCGCCCCACCGGTTGGCGAGCCATTCGGAGACGCGGCGGCCGTTCTCGTCGTGCGCGCGCATGCGCAGGGCCAGTGTCTTGGTTCCGCGCAGCGTCAGCCATGCGTCCATCGGGCCGGGCACGGCACCTGCGGCGTTCGCAATAAACTGGATCCGTTCGGCGAGAGAATCCTCAAGAACGACCGCGATGCCGCCGACCATATCACTATGGCCATTCAGGTACTTGGTACTCGAGTGGTAGACCACATGCGCCCCGAATTCGAGCGGGCGCTGGAAGTACGGGCTGGCGAAGGTGTTGTCCACCATGAGCAGGATTCCGCGACGCTTGGCGATGTCGCCAGCGGCGGCGAGGTCCGTCAACCGCATCAGGGGATTGGTCGGCGTTTCGACGAGTATGGCGACGGTCGAGGCGGTGATCGCATCCTCGATCAACTGGGGATCGCGCGTGTCCACGAACGTGAACGAGAGGCCAAAATGACGCAGTATCCGGTCGAACAACCGGAACGTGCCTCCGTAGACGTTCTCGCCGCAGACGATATGGTCGCCGGCCTTGAAGAGCTTCATCAGGGAGTCCAGGCACCCCATCCCGCTGGAGAACGCGAAGCCATGGCGGCCGCCCTCAAGCGCCGCAACGTTTCGTTCCAGCGCCTCGCGCGTGGGGTTCTTGCCCCGCGCATACTCATAGCCCTTGTTCTCGCCCAGGGCATCCTGCACGTAGGTGGAGGTCTGGTAGATCGGCGTCATGATGGCGCCGGTCGCCGGATCGGGGCGCTGCCCCGCGTGGATGGCGCGCGTGCCGAATCGCGCATCGAGATCTTCGTCGAACACCCGCGTCATTCAGGCTCCCGGATCGTGAAGGATGACATGGAAGATAACCGCGCGGCGGGGCCCGAACGAGAGGCCACGCCGCGCGTGGTGGTCGTGTGATCGACCTCCCGCGCCGCTCCATGGAGCGCGCCACCTGCCTGGTGGTGGACGACGAGCCGCGCCTGCGGCAGGCGCTCGTGCGCGTACTCGAAAAGGACGGCTACGTGTGCCACGAGGCCGGCACCGGGCTGGAGGCGCTCGACGTGCTGGCCGAGACGCCGATCTCGCTGATCCTGTCGGACCTGCGGATGCCTGGGATGGACGGCGTGCAGCTGCTGAAGGCGGTGCGCCAGCGCTATCCGGACATCGCCATGGTGATGATCTCCGCCGTGGACGATGTCGACACCGCGGTGAGCTGCCTGGCCGACGGCGCCATGGACTATTTGCCCAAGCCGTGCCACCTGGAAGAGGTGCGCCACCGCCTGCGGCAGGCGCTCGAGAAGCGGAAGCTTCTCATGGAGTCGCGCGAGTACAAGGACACGCTCGAGCGTCGCGTCACGGAACAGGGGCGCCGGCTCGAGTCGCTGTTTTTCACCAGCATCCAGTCGCTGGCCGACGCCCTCGAAGCCAAGGACCGGTACACGCGCGGCCACTCGGGGCGGGTGTCGTACTACGCCTCGCTAATTGCGCGCGAACTGGCGCTCCCTGCCGATGACATCTGGCAGGTGGCACTCGGCGGGCACGTGCACGACATCGGCAAGATCGGCGTGCGCGAGTCGGTGCTGAACAAGCCGGGACGGCTCACCGACGACGAGTACGAGCACATCATGACGCACACGATGGTCGGCTGGCGCATTCTGGCGCCGCTGCTCAACGACACCCCCAAGGCACTCAACATCGTGCGCTGGCACCACGAGCGCATCGACGGACGGGGCGGCCCGGACCGCCTGGCCGGCGATCACATTCCGCTGGAAGCGCGCATTGCCGCCGTGGCCGATTCGTTCGACGCCATGACCAGCCGGCGCCCGTATCGCCCGGGGTTCTGGCTGCCGCTGGAGACCGCGGTCAAGGAACTGCGCACGCACCGCGGCACGCAGTGGGATGGCCCGGTCATCGACGCGTTCCTGAACGTCGTCGAGAACGATGGGGTGGACTGGGACAAGATGAACCGCACGATGGACGGCGATCTGGGCGAGGGCTGGCCGCACGCGCGGAAGACGACCGCCTGATCGGTCCCTGACGTCAGCGTCAGACGTCAGCGAGACGTCAGTCTGACTCTCCGGCGTGCCCCCGCAGTTCAAACGTGCCGTCGCTGCGCTCACAGCCACGGTCGCCGGTGTACAGCCATCCGTCGCGGACCTGCCGCCCGCGCTCGCCACCGCGCAGGTAGCCACGAAAGACATTCGGCCCCCGCACGCACAGTGCGCCCTCGGTGCCCTGTGCTAGCGCCACACCGGAGTCTGGGTCGCGAATGGTGACCTCGACGCCGGGGAACGGAATGCCCAGCGTGCCACGGCGATTGGGAAAATGCGGCGGGTTGAACAGGCAGAGCGGCGCGGCCTCCGCAAGGCTGTATCCCTGCCGGAGTTCGCTGCCGGTCAGCTCGAACCACCGGTCCTGGATTGCCACCGGCAGTTGTGCCCCACCGCAGACACAGACGCGCAGGGCCGGCGCCACCCAGGGAGCGGTGCGTTGATCGAGGCCTGCGATGAGCGCGGCGTAGGTCGCAGGATCGCCGACCAGGACCGACACGTCGCCGCCGGCAATGCGATCGAGGGTTGTGGAGGGATGCTCGCCGGACGCGGTGCTCACACGCGCCCCGGCCAGCGTTGGTGCGGCCATCGCGACCGTGAACCCGAAGAGGTCAGCGAAGGGGAATAGCGCGAGCAGATGGTCGCCGGCATGCAGCGACAACGCATCTACGGCGCCGCGCGCGTTGGCGAGCAGGTTGCGGTGCGTGAGTGCCGCGCCGAGCGGCGTGCCGGTC
>CANNKR010000051.1 GCA_947504615.1 Gemmatimonadota bacterium
GCAGGGGGTTTCGGTGCCGACGGTTCTCATTTGTGACGATGCGATTTTCATGCGGACGATGGTCGGGGATATCCTCCAGCAGGCGGGGTTCGAAGTCATCGGCGAAGCCGAGACGGGATCGCAGGCCGTGGAGAAGTACAAGCAGTTGCGCCCGGACCTGGTGACGATGGATATCGTGATGCCCGACATGGGAGGCATCGACGCTGTGCGTGAGATCACGAAGTTTGATCCCGGCGCGAAGGTGCTGATGTGCTCGGCCATGGGGCAGCAGGCACTGGTGGTCGAGGCCATCCAGGCGGGCGCGAAGGACTTTGTGGTGAAGCCGTTCCAGCCGAGCCGTGTGCTGGAGGCCGTGCAGCGCGTGCTCGGCTGACCCCCGGACTCACATCCTGAGCCGCGGCGTGGACCCGCAACGATACGCCGATCTCTTCCGTTCCGAGAGCCGTGAACAGCTCTCGGAGATCAATCGTGCCCTGCTCGACCTCGAGGGCGCGCCGGGGGATCGCACGCCGGTGCAGGGGCTCTTTCGGGCGGTGCATACGCTCAAGGGGATGAGCGCGACGATGGGGTATGCGGCGGTGGCCGCGTTCGCGCACGAACTGGAAAGCCTGCTCGACACGGTGCGCGCCGGCAACCAGGGGATCAGCGCGGAACTCATGGACGTGCTGTTTGCCGCGGCCGACGTGCTGGAAGCGGGCGTCGAGCGCGCGGTGGAAGGGGCCGGCGATCCGCCGGGACTGGCCGAGGTGCTGGAGCAGGTGCGCCATGTGGCCGGGGGCCGCGCCACGACGGAGTTCAGCACCTTTACCGGCGAGTTCGGCGTGGCGTCGGGCGAGTTCCCGCTCGAGTCCCCCGCCGTGTCATTGGGGATGATGCCGGGCAGCCTCGACGACGGTCCCGGTGTGCTGGTGCGCGTGCGGCAGCGTCCCGACACGATGTTGCCGGGCGTCCGTGCCTTCCTCGTGATCCAGAAGGCGCGCGAACTCGGCGAGGTCGTGGCGGTGACGCCGGCGATGTCCGAACTGCAGGCGGCGGAAGTGCCGCAGGCCTTTGCGTTCCGCCTGGTGACATCGCGACCGGCCGGCGAGGTCGAGTCGGCGATCATGGCCACGGGGGACGTGGAGCACGTGGAGGTGTCGGCGGGGCGCGGGCGCCAGCGAGCGTCCGTACGGCTGTCGTCGGTGGACGACGCGATGCCGGCGGTGAAGGGCACTCGGCACGTGCGCATCGACCTGGCGCGCCTCGACACGCTGATGAACCTCATCGGCGAGCTCGTGATCACGCGCGGGCGGTTGCTGCAGCTGACGGCCGGGCACGGCGATCCGGCGCTGGACGAGGCGATGACACAGGCCGCGCGTCTGGTGGGCGACCTGCAGAGCGAGATCATGGCGAGCCGGATGGTGCCGGTGTGGCAGGTCTTCGACCGCTTTCCGCGCCTGGTGCGCGACGCCGCGCGGCAACTGCACAAGGAGATCGAGTTCCGGGTGGAGGGCAAGGAGATCGAACTCGATCGCTCGCTGCTGGACGAGATCGGCGAACCCGTGGTGCACCTGCTGCGCAATGCGGTGGACCACGGCATCGAGGCGCCGGAAGTCCGCGAGGCCAACGGCAAGCCTCGCCTCGGGCGCCTGACGCTCAGCGCGTCACGCGAGCGATCGGCGGTGCTGGTGCGCGTGACAGATGACGGGCGCGGGATCGACCGTGCCCGGGTGCTGGCGCGGGCGCGCGAACTCGGCATGGTGGGCGCCGACGTGACGCGGCTGGACGACGACATGCTGTTTCGCGTGATCGCGAGCGCCGGGTTCTCGACCGCGACGGTGGTCAGCGACCTGTCGGGACGCGGTGTCGGCATCGACGCGGTGCAGGCGCGGGTGCGCCAGCTGGGCGGCGCGGTGGAACTGGAGACGGTGGTGGGGCAGGGCACGACGATCACGCTGCGCCTGCCGCAGACGCTGGCGATCGTGCGCGCCGTGCTGGCGCAGGTGGGCGGGGAGCGCTACGCGCTGCCGCTGACGCACGTGCGCGAGACGCTCCCCTGGTCGGACGACGTGGTGCGCCGCGTGCAGGGCCGGGAAGTGCTGGTGTTGCGCGACGAGGTGCTGCCGCTGATGCGGTTGCGGCAGGTGCTGCAGGCGCCGGGGGAGCAATGCAACGAGACGGCGGACATCATCGTGCTGGAGCGCGGGGGCCGCTGTGCCGGGCTGGTGGTCGATGAGCTGACCGGCCAGCAGGAAATCGTGGTGAAGCAGTTCGACGCCGTGCGTGACGGACTGGCGCTGTTCAGCGGGGCGACCATCCTCGCGGACGGCCGTCCGGCGCTGATCGTGGACGTTGGCAGCCTGCTCTAGGAACGGGAACTCAACATGGAACAGATCCAGACTTTCTCTGATCGCCAGCTCGATGCGCTGCGCGAAGTCGCCAACATCGGCGCCGGGCACGCGGCGACCGCGCTGTCCCAGATGACGGGACAGACCATCATGATCAGCGTGCCCCGGCTGGTCGTGTCGGCCGTGCACGAGATTCCCAACCACGTGTCCAACGGCGAGGAGCCGGTGGCGGCCGTGCTGCTGCGGATGCTCGGCGACCTCACGGGGCTGACGCTGCTGGTGCTGCCGCGCGCCACGGCGCTGCGCGTGGCCGAGATGATGGCGCACAAGCCGGAGGGGACGTTCACGCAGATGGGCCCCTACGAACAGTCGGCCATCAAGGAAGCGGGCAACATCCTGAGTTCGGCGTACCTCAACGCCCTCGCCGAGTTCATGGACATGGTCCTGCTGCCGTCGCCCCCGCAGCTCGAGGTGGACCTGTCGGACGCCATCCTGACGTCGACGTACCTCGAGTCGAGCAACGGGGCCGAGGTCGTGTTCGTGATCGAGAGCGAGTTCTACCTGAAGGAGCTGAATGAGCAGTTGCGCGGCTTCTTCTTCCTGCTGCCGGACAAGGTGTCGCTCGGGAAGATCCTCAAGGCCGTGCGGCTGGGGTGATGGTGGCGGCGTTGACCTCTGACCGGGACCGCGAGGTCCTGCGTTCGCTGGCGCGTCGGGTCGATCCGTCCGATGCCGGCGCGCACAACAACCTCGGGGTGCTCTTCTACAACAAGGGGCTCTACGAGGACGCGGCGCAGGCGTTCACCAAGGCGCTCGAACTCGACTCCCGGATGCTGGTGGCGCAGCGCAACCTGGAGGTGGCGTACTACAACACCGGGTACTACGACCGGCGGGTCGCCGAGCTGAAGGAGCGGTTGCGCTCGCGCGCCGACGATCGCGAGGCGCGCTGGGAACTGGGGCGCGCGTACGCGCTGCTCGGCCAGAGCGAGGATGCGATTCGCGAGTTCTCGGAGTTGCTGCGCTACAACGAACAGGATCTGGGCGCCATCGTGCAGTTGGGTCTCGCCGAAAAGGCGATCGGGCGGCTGGACGACGCGCGGGGCTGGTTCGTGCGCGCGCTCGAGCTCGATCCGTCGAGCTCGGTGGTGGCGTTCTACCTGGGCGAGACGCTGTACAACCAGGGACGCGCCGACGAGGCGCTGATGTCGCTGCAACGCGCCATTCAGCTGAATCCCGAAAATCCCGACGCGCACTTCCTGATCGGCTTCATCTACGGTGACATGGGTCGGCACGATGACGCGCGCGCGGCGAGCAAGCGCGCCATCGAGCTGAACCCGACGTTGTCGCGCGCGCAGGCCAACCTGGCGATCGACAAGTACGATGCGCAGCAGTACGAGTCGCAGCTGGCGGCGCGCGGCGGACGGGGCTCGGTGCGCGGCATGTCGGTGGCCGAGGGCGAGGGGCTGGCCCATTTCAACCTGGGGCTCGCCTTTCGGCAGAAGGGGTACTTCACGGAAGCGCTGCGCGAGTACCGCATGGCGCTGGATCGCGGGGAGGATCGCGCGCTGGTGCTCCAGGCGATGGCCGAGGTCCACCTGCTGCGCAAGGATCCGGCGGCCGCGCTGGAACTCTACGATCGCCTCGTGGCCGAACGCGCCGACAGCCCCAAGCTGTGGAACGAGCGCGGGGTGGCCCAGCACCAGCAGGGCAAGTATGCGGAGGCGGCGGACGACTATCGGCGCGCGCTCGCGCTTGACGCGCGCTATGCGCTGGCGTCCAGCAATCTGGGCGTGGCGCTGTACCACGCCGGCGATCGCGACGGCGCGGTGGAGGCGTTTCGTGCCGCGCTCGCCGCGAACCCGGGCTTTGCCAAGGCCCGCCTGAACCTCGCGCTGCTGCTGGCCAAGAGCCGGCGGATGCAACTGGCGCTCGAGGCGTACCGCCAGGTGCTGATCACGGACGTCGAGCAACCGGCGGCGTGGAATGGCGTCGGGCTCGTGCTCGCCGATCTCCGCAAGTTCGAGGATGCGCGCAACGCGTTTGCGCGCGCCATCCAGGCGCGCCCCGATTTTGCCGAGGCGCACTACAACATGAGCTTCGCGCTGTCGAACCTGGGCGACTTCGAGGGCGCCCTGCGCGAGACGAAGCGCGCCCTTGAACTCGATCCGTACTATGTGCCGCAGAAGTTCGCGCTGGCGATCGACCTCGAGTTCGAGGACCCGGACCTGTCGGTGGTCCCCGACCTGGGGGGCGAGCAGCGCATGAGCAGTGAGGTCGGACAATTTTCGTTCGACCCCACGCTGCTGGACTCGCTGTTCTCGCAGCTCGCGCCGCCCCCCGCGCCGGAACCGACGGTGGTGCTGGAGGCCGATCCCTACGCGATGGCCGCGGACTATCTCACCAAGGGGCTCTACGACCGGGCCACCGCCGAAACGAGCCGCGCCATGGCGCGCGGCGGTGATCCGTCCGATGGCTACGCCCTGCTCGGGGACGTCCTGTACCGGCAGGGGGCGTACGGTGATGCGCTCGAGCGGTTCCGCGCGGCGCAGCAGGCGCGTCCGGAACACCCGCGCGCGCTGCGCGGCGAAGCACAGGCACTGATGATGCTCGGGCGCGGCGCCGAGGCGCGCGTCGTGGCGGAGCGGATTCTGCGGGGAGCGCCGGACGACGTGGAAGCGCTGATGCTGGTCGCGTCGTCACGCTTCGAGGCGGGCGATCCCGCGGCGGCGCTCGAGGCGCTGGATATGGCGCGGCGCCTGGCGCCTCAGCGCGCCGAGGTGCTGCGCTGGATCGGCAACATCACGCGGTCGGTCGGCGATCTCGAGGGGGCGATCGCGGCGTACCGGCACGCGCTGAACCTCGACAGCGACTTCGCCGCTGTGCGCTTTGAACTGGCCCGCCTGCTGGTGCGCAAGTCGGCGTGGGAGGAGGCCGAGCGCGAACTGGTGGCGGCGCTCGACACGGTGCCCACGTACGCCGAGGCGACGCTTGAACTGGCCAGCCTCAAGCGCGTAACGGGGCGCCCGCGCGACGCAGTGTCGCTGCTGGTGGACCTCCTCGAACGCGACTCGTACAACTTCGAGGGGCTCATTGCCCTTGGCGAGACGTTGCTGACGATGGGGCGCACGACGGACGCCGCGACGGCGTTCGCGCGCGTGCGCCGCTTCGACCCGACGCATTGCGGCGCCATCTTTTACGACGGCGTGCTGGCCGCCGGCGACAAACGCTATCGTGAAGCGATCGCCAGCTGGCAGCGTGTCATCGACCTCGAGCCGGCGGGGGACTTCGCGCGGCGGGCACGTCGCGAGATGCGCACGGCGCAGGACCTCCTGCTCGTCTTCGGGCGGCGCTCCGTGGGAGGGGGCTGATGGCGATCGAAGGCCCGCTGCGCGAACTCGGCATCCACGACGTCTTCCAGCTGCTCGACCTGAGCCGCAAGACGGGGGTGCTGCGCGTCGTGTCGGAACTGCGCGACAACGAAGGGGTGGTGGCATTCCACGCCGGCCGTATTGCGTTCGCGTCGATTCGCAGCAATCCGCACCCCATCGGCGAGATGCTGCTGAAGGCGGGAAAGATCGGGGAGAGCGACCTGACCTCGGCCCGCGCCCGGCAGACGGAGCATGGGGACCGGCGGCGCATCGGCGAGATTCTCATCGAGATGCGGGCGGTGACCTCGCGCGACATGGAGCAATTCGTGCGCCGCCAGGCCGAGGCCGTGGTGTTCGAACTCATGAGCTGGCGCGAGGGGCACTTCCGGTTCGAGGAGTCGGATCCGGCAGAGTTCCCGGAGAATCCGTCGGTCGCGGTCTCCACGGAGTCGGTGCTGATGGAAGCCGCACGGCGTATCGACGAGTGGTCGCGCATCGCCGGCCGCGTGCCGAGCCTGTCGGCGATTCCCGGGTTTGCCGACATCGCCGATGGGCACGCCGGCCAGCTCGACCTGCTGCCGAATGAATGGGAAGTGCTGACCATGATCGACAATCAGCGCGACCTCCGCCGCATTGCCCTCGAGCTGGGGCGCAGCGACTTCGATGTCGCCAAGGTGGTCTACGGGCTGGTGAGTACCGGGGTCGTGGTGCTGCGTCAACCGGATCGCCTGTCGCTTGTGATTCCCGTGCCCACGGACACGGACGACCCGCGGGCGGCGGGGGCGCGGGCGCTGGTGCGGCAGGGTGTGGCGGCGGCGACCGAGGGGCGATTGGGTGACGCCCTGCAGGCCTGGAAGGAGTACCTGACGACGCACCCAGACGCCCCGGAGTCCGCGTCGGTGCGCGACGGCGTGGCGGCCGCGCAACGCATGATGGCGGCCCTGGAGGGATTGCATGGCGCTTGATGACATCCGCACCCTCAGCGAAGCGCTGGCGGCCGATCCGTCGAGCCTCGTCTTTCTGCAGCTCGGCGAGGCGCTGCGTCGGCGCGGTGACCTGGACATGGCGCTGCGCGTGGCACTGCGCGGCACCGAACGGCACCCGCAGCTCCCCGACGCGCACGATTTGGCGGCGCGCGTCTCCGCCGACCGCGGTGAACTCGACCGCGCCGTGGCCGAGTGGGAACTGGTGCTGCAGTTCGCGCCCTCTCACAGTGGAGCGCGAAAGGGACTCGGTTTCGTGTGCTTCCAGCTGGGCCGGTTGCCCGACGCCGTGGCGCACCTGAGCACCGCGCTGGCGGGCGACCCGACGGACGCGTCGCTGGCGGCGGCCTTGCAGACCGTGCAGTCGGCGCTTGACCAGCGCGCAACGGCGGCGGCGCGCGCCACGGTGCCGGTGCGGCGCGTGCCAGCGGCACCCGAGCTCCCTGCCACGCGGGAGCCCGCGATCCCCGAAGCGCCGGCGACGCCGGAGGCGGCAGGGGCGCGCGCCGACGGCGCTCGCGTCACCATGGGGCTGGCGCGCGACCTGCAGGCCGATGAGGCCGATGCGGGGGCGCTGTTCGACGACCTGCTCGAAGGACAGCGCACGGCGGCGATGTTGCTCGATGCCGACGGGCTGGTGCTGGCTGGGCGCTATGTGTCGGCTGATGGGCGCGATCTGGCGGCCGATATCGGCGCGCAACTGTCCGGGGTGAGCGACGAGGCGAGCCGGGCGATGCGGCACCTCGGGTTGGGCGGCTGGCGGCAGATCGTGTTCGAGACGGAAGCGGCGTCGGTGGCCATGGCGCCGAGCCTCGACGGCGTGCTGCTGGTGGCGGCGGCGCGCCCCATTCCGCTGGGCTTCGTGCGCCGGGTGCTGGAGCGCGCATTGGACCGCGCGCGCGTCTGGATGGAAGGGGCGCGATGAACGCGCCCTTCACGGTGCTCACCGAATCGCTCATTCGCCATCGCGGTGTGTTGGGTGCGATGGTCGTCGGCCTCGATGACGGAATGATCGTGGCGTCCACGCTGCAACTGGGCGTGAATGGCAATGCCTTTGCCGCGCTGACGGCGTCGCTGTACCGCAAGGCGCGGCGCTCGGCGGCGGCGGCGGGGTTTGGCGCCACCGGCTTCCTGGAACTCTCGGCGGAGCAGGGTCGTGTCTGTGCGGCGGGCGGCGAAGAGCTGGTGCTGGTGGTGGTCTGCGAGGCGCGGGTGAACGTGGGCCTGTTGCGGGTGGAACTGCTGCGTGCGGTGGGGCAGCTGCCATGAAGATTTCGGTGGCCGCCGGCTGGGTGGAAACGCCGCTCAAGCAGTTCGTGGACGACGCCCGCGTGGAGATCGCCGTGCTGCTGCACGCCACCGGCCAGGTGCTGGGGCAATACGGTTTTGCGCGCTCGATCGACGTCATGACGGCCTGTGCCCTGGCATCCGCCATTCATGCGTCGTCGTCGGAACTCGGGCGCCAGCTGGAAGGGCGGCCGTTCAGCGCCTTGCATTATACCGGGCGGGACCGGCAAATCTTCCTTGGAGCAATCCCGTCCCAGGGCAACGCGCTGTTGCTGCTGGCCGTGTTCGACCGTGAGAGTTCGCTGGGACTGGTGCAGCTGTTTCTGGAGGAGTTCAAGGCGCGGGTGGCGGCGGCCGCGCCCGGTACGGTCACCGGACAACCCCCGGCGATCGCCGAAGATTTCGAGCGCGAGCTCAACCGCAACCTGGCCCAACTGTTCGGGCGTGCGTAACGCACGCTGTCCCTGTACTTCCCTCTGCCTCTGCCCTGATCCCGTGAGCCTCGTCAACTACGCTACCCGTGAGATTACATGCAAGATCGTCTACTACGGGCCAGGCCGGTCCGGAAAGACGACGAACTTGCATTACATTTACGGCCAGGTGCCGACGGATCGCAAAGGGCAGATGGTGTCGCTGGCCACGCAGACCGATCGCACCCTGTTCTTCGACTTCCTGCCGCTGGATCTCGGGATGATCTCCGGTTTCACGACGCGTTTCCAGCTCTACACCGTGCCCGGCCAGGTGTACTACCAGACCACGCGCCGGCTGGTGCTGCAGGGCGCGGACGGCGTCGTGTTCGTGGCAGACAGCCAGTCGCGCCAGCTCGACGAGAATGTGGAGAGCATGCAGGACCTGCATGCCAACCTGGCGGAGCATGGCGTCGACCCGCGCAGCATCCCGCTGGTGGTGCAGTACAACAAGCGCGACTTGCCGCGCGACCTGATCCTGCCGGTGACGACGCTGGATGATGCGCTCAATTTTCGTGGCGTGCCGGCGTTCGAGGCCGACTCCCTGCACGGTGGGGGAGTGTTCGAGACGCTGCGCGGCATTTCGGAACTTGTGCTGCGCCGGCTGAGCACAACGTCGGGGGACTCCTAGGTGAGCGAACACCGCGTGTCGTTCGACCGGTTCGTCGTGGGGTCCAACAACCGCCTCGCGGCCGCCGCGGCGCGGGCGGTCGCCGAGTCGCCCGGCTCGACGTACAACCCGCTCTTTATCTATGGGGCGCACGGGCTGGGCAAGTCGCACCTGCTGGGGGCAGTGGCCGACCTCACGGCGTCGCTCTGGCCGGACATCGAGGTGCGCCGCGAGGATGGGGCGCATTTTGTCGCCGCGTACGCGGCATCGGTGGCCGCGGGCGAATCCGACGCGCTGCTGGCCTCCTACGTGCGTGCCGGCATGCTGCTGCTCGACGACGTGCAGTCGCTTGAGGGAGAGGCGGCGGCCCAGGCCGCGCTCGCCGGCATCATCGACTCCCTGGTGGATCACGGGCATCAGGTGGTGCTCGCGTCCGACCGACTCCCCGCGACGATCGCGCAGGTGGACGATGCGCTGGTGCGGACGGTGTCGCAGGGATTGCTCGTGGACGTGTCGGCCCCCGACTACGAGACGCGCGCGGCGATCCTGCACCGGATGGCCACCGAACAGGGCATCGAACTCACCGATGACGTGGTCGAGGACCTGGCGCGCCGCGAGTACCGCGACATCGAGGAGCTGCGCGTGGCCCTTGCGCAGATCGCCGAGCGCCAGCGCAAGCCGGCGCCGCAGTTGAACAGCGGCGAGTTCGAGAGCTTCCTGAGCGATGTGCAGGTGGTGGTGCAGCAGCATGTGGAGTCGTGGCGCGGACGGCTGCGTGAAGCCATTGCGTACTGGCAGGGCGAGGGATTCCGCACGGGCGTGCTGGAGCGGGCGCTCGAGTTGCCGCGCGCCCCTGACGTGTCGGGCCTGACGGCCACGTTCAGTGCGGCGGTGGAGCACCTGCGCAACCTCGAGCGCCAGGCGCGCCAGATCGATCCGTCGCTCGTGGGGCATGCGGCATTTCGCGATCCCGAACGGATGGTTGAAGCCGAGGACCTGGTGGAGCGCGTCCTGGCCGGCGAGACGCCAGCCAAGGGCCCCGTGGCGTCGTTTGCGCGCGACGCCTTCGAGGTGGGGGCGTCGAACCAGTTGGCGGTGCACGCGGCCGACGCCGTGGTGGCGGAGCCGGCGCTCCGCTACAACCCCCTGGTGCTGTACGGGCCGAGCGGGGTGGGGAAGACGCACCTCGTCAACGCCATCGGCAACGCGCTGCTGGAGCGCGCGGGTGCCAGCGGGGTCGTGGCCTGTATCAACGCGCAGCAACTGGTGGACGAACTCATCGAGGCGGTGCAGGAGGGGAGTGTCGAGCGCTGGCGCGCGCGTTACCGATCCGCGACGGCGCTCATCGTGGACGATATCCAGTTTCTGGGCGGCAAGGAGCGCACCCAGGAAGAGTTCTTCGGCATCTTCAACACGCTCATCGACGCGCGCAAGCAGGTGATCCTCACCAGCGACCGGGTGCCGTCCGACATCAACGATCTGGAGGCGCGCCTGCGGTCTCGGTTCGAGGGCGGCCTGGTGGTTCCCATCCAGTCGCCCGACCGCGCGCTGCGCGAGCGCCTGTTCGCGCGCTTCCTGGCGGTCGCAGGGCGCGCCGCCGACGATGAGTTGTTGCACGCGCTCGGCGAGCATCCCGTGCAGAGCGTGCGCGAGATCATTGGCGTGGTGCACCGGCTGGGTGCGACGGCCGAGGCGCTGGGGCGCCCGCTGACCGTGGACCTCGTGCGGCGGGAACTGGGCGGCGTCACGGTCGCGTCGCCGACGCCACGGCTGGTCATGGCGACCCCCGCGGCGCAGGTGTTCATGGACCTCGAGAAGGTCGTGTGGGACTGGCCCGACGCCGGGTCCCGCCTCATCGAGGAGGCGCGCTAGATGGCCATTCGCGGCAGTCTCAAGGAAGCGAGCCTTCCCGACGTCCTGCAACTCCTGGCGATGGGCAAGAAGAACGGCTGCCTGTCGGTGACGCACCGCAACAATTTTGGCTCGATCTATTTCGACAAGGGCAAGATCTCGTACGCCGCCATCGTGAACCGCCGCGACCGGCTGGGCGACATCCTGGTGAAGAGCGGCGTGCTCACGCAGGAACAGCTCGACGAGGGCATCGAAGCCCAGTCGCACGAGCGCGACAAGCGCCTCGGCGAAATTCTCGTGGATCGCGAACTTATTTCGCGCGACGAGCTGCATCGCCAGATCCGTCTGCAGATCGAGGAAGCCGTCTACTTCCTCTTCACGTGGACGCAGGGGACGTTCAACTTCGAGGCGGATATCCGCCCGGAGGAACAGGACTTCCTGGTGTCGATCAATCCCGAGTCGCTGCTGCTCGAAGGCGCGCGCCGGGTGGACGAGTGGAGCCTGATCGAGAAGAAGATTCCCAGCTTCGACCTCGTGTTCGAGGTCGACCGGCGGCGTCTGCAGGAGAGCGGCGTCGCCCTGACCGCGGAGCAGGAAGTGGTGGTGCCGCTCATCGACGGCCGTCGCGACGTGGCCGCGCTGGTCGACGAGACGGGGATGGTGGAGTTCGAGGTCGGCAAGGCGCTGTACGGGCTGGTGACCGCCGGCTTCCTGCATCGGGTAGGGAAGACCACCAAGGCGCCGGACGTGACCGCGCCCGATGCGCGGGTGGAGGAGCACCGCAACCTCGGCGTGGCGTTCTACAAGGCGGGCATGCTCGACGAGGGCGTGCGCGAGTTCCGCCGTGTGCTCGACCTGCGCTCGACCGATGCCCATGCCCGCTTCTATCTCGGCATGGTGCACATTCGCCAGGGCAAGTTCGAGGACGCGGTGGCCGACTACGAGGAGCCGGCGCGCGCGCGCACGGCCAAGCCCGCGGTCCTCCACAACCTCGCCCTCGCGCTCGAACAACTCGGCCGTACCGCGGAGGCGCGGTCGGCGCTCGAGGAAGCGGTGCGGCGCGGCGGTGGGCAGGAACCGCGCATCCTGATGGCGCTCGGCGTGTTGCTGTTGCGCGAGGGGAACGCCCAGCAGGCGGACGCGGCCCTGATGACTGCACGTCCGTTGTTCGGGCAGCGTCCTCCCGGCGCGGTTTGGTTCCACTATGCGGCACTCGCGGCCGCGCTGGGCGGCCATCTGGACAAGGCCATCTCGCTGCTGACCGAAGGGACGCAGACGCACCCGCACGCCGCCGTCCTGTACAACAACCTCGTGGTCGCGCTCGAGGCGAAGGGGCGATTTGACGAAGCCAAGGTCGTGGCGGACAAGGGGGTCCACGAGGAAGCCGGGCTGCCGCAACTCCACAAGAATCTGGGCGACCTCTGCTACCGGGACGGCCTGCTCGACGAGGCGCTGGAGGCGTATCAGCGCGCGGTGAAGTTCAACGAGCATCTGGGCGCCGACGTCTGGCGCAAGCTCGGCAACATTCGCCTGAAACGGAACGACCGCGACGAGGCGATCCGTTGTTGGGAGGCTGCGCTGGCCCTCGCGCCCGACGACGCGCGGTTGCAGGCGGACCTCGACGCCGCGCGAGCCTCGTCGTGATGCCGGTCGCTGCCGACGATGCGGGCTTCGCGGCGCTCACGGCCAAGATCGCGAAGGAGCGGGGCTTTGGCGCGGGCAACTACCGCGACGGGTGCCTGCGTCGTCGCATCGCCGTGCGCATGCGTGCGCGCGGCGTGGCCGATTTCATGGCGTACTGCCAGCTGCTCGACCGGGATCCCGCCGAATGGGAGCCGTTGATCGACGCGCTGACGATCAACGTCACCAAGCTGTTTCGCGACCGCGACGTGTACGCGGCGCTCGCCGCCGACGTGGTGCCGGCGGTGTGGGCGTTGCCGGCGCCGTCGCTGCGCGTGTGGAGCGCCGGCTGCTCGTCGGGGGAGGAGGCGTACTCGCTGGCCGTCCTCTTTCATCGGCACGCGACGGCCCTGCAGCAGGGGGACCGGCTGGAACGGGTGCAGGTGATCGCGAGTGACATCGACAAGGTGTCGCTGGATCGCGCGCGGCGCGCGACCTATCCGGTGACGGCCTTCGGCGACACGCCGGACGACTGGCGCGAGCGCTACTTTTCGCGCGGCGAGCCGGCCACCGTCGTCCCCGAGGTACGCGCCCTCGTGACGTTCGAACGGCGCGACCTGCTGAACGAGGCCCCACCTGCCGGGCCCCTGGACATGATCGTCTGCCGCAACGTGGTGATCTACTTCGACGCCGATGCGCAGCAGGCGCTGTTCCAGCGCTTCCATGACGCGCTGTCGCCCGGTGGCTTCCTGATACTCGGCAAGGTGGAGACGCTGCTCGGCGCGGCACGCACGCTGTTCGTTGCCGTCGATCATCGCCTCCGCATTTTCCGTCGCCGGTGATGGAGCACAAAGTGAAGATCGCCGAGTGGGCAGTGGCAGCGGCGCCGGACCGGATCGTGGCGATCGGGCTGGGTAGCTGCGTGGCCATCATGCTGCATGACGCCAAGGCGTGCGTCGGCGGGATGGCCCATGTGCTGCTCCCCTCCCAGCCGGCGGCGCAGGAGCAGGCGCAGCCGGGGCGATGCGCGTCCTCCGCGGTGCCGCGCCTGCTGGTGGAGATGCGCGCGCTGGGAGCGTCCGGCACGATCACCGCCAAGCTGGTCGGGGGGGCGAGCCTGTTCGGCGCGATGCTCACGCGTGCCGGCGCCG
This sequence comes from Gemmatimonadota bacterium, assembly GCA_947504615.1. Taxonomy (GTDB): domain Bacteria; phylum Gemmatimonadota; class Gemmatimonadetes; order Gemmatimonadales; family Gemmatimonadaceae; genus PNKL01. The sequence continues at coordinate 13,665 of CANNKR010000051.1, forward strand.
GCGCCATTGGCGAGCGCAACGTGGCCGCGGCGCGCGAGGCGCTGACCGCGGCCCGGGTGCGCGTCGTGGGCGAGCTCGTGGGCGGCACCGTCGGACGGTCCGTGTACTTCGACGTGGGGTCGGGACGCGTGGACGTGCGCTCCATGCGGAGTGGTGATCGTGTCCTCTAGGCGCTGCTCGGTGCTCGTGGTGGATGACAGCGCGTTCATGCGCTCCATCATCAGCGACCTCGTGGCGTCGTTCCCCGAGTTCAGCGTCATCGGCACGGCGCGTGACGGGCACGACGCGCTGGAGAAGATTCACGCACTCGATCCCGACCTCGTGACGCTCGACGTCGAAATGCCGGTGCTCGATGGGATCGCGGCGCTGGGTTACATCATGAGCGAGGTGCCGCGACCGGTCGTCATGCTCAGCGCGATCGACGCGCGTGGCGACGTGGACCTGACCATTCGTGCGCTGGAACTCGGCGCGGTGGACTTCGTGCGCAAGCCGCGCGACTCGCGTGTCGACCTGGACCGCGTGAAGGAACGGCTGCACGAGGCGCTCCTCGCCGCGTCGCTGGTGAACCTGCGGGCGGCGCCGATGCTCGCGCGTCCGCGCCGCTCGATGCTGCGCGCCGGGCTCGCCACCGAGGGGGCGCACACCGTGGTGGCCATCGCCAGCAGCACCGGTGGGCCGCGCGCGCTCGCCGAAGTGCTCCCGGCGCTGTCGGCGACCCTGGGCGCCGCGGTGATCGTGGTGCAGCACATGCCGCCCGGCTTCACCGAAGGACTCGCGCGGCGGCTCGACGACCTGTGTGCGCTGCCCGTCAGCGAGGCGAAGGACGGCGAGCCGCTGTGCGCCAATCACATCTACGTGGCCCCCGGTGGGCGGCACGTGCGCGTGACCGCCGCCGGAGGCGCCACCGTCCTGTCGCTCGACGACACGCCGACCGTGCACGGGGTGCGCCCGGCCGCCGACCCGCTGTTCCTGAGTGTCGCCGAGCGCTTTGGCGAGCGCGCCGTGGGCGTGGTGCTCACCGGCATGGGGCGGGACGGAGCGGCCGGGCTGGCGGCAATGCGTGCGGCCGGCGCACGAACAGTGGTGCAGGACCAGCAGACCTCGACCATCTACGGCATGCCGCGCGAGGCGAAGGTCGCCTGTGGCGCGGTGGATGCCGAGGTGGCGCTGTCTGAGGTGGCTGCCGCCGTGCAGGCGCAACTGGCGCAACAGGACGTGCGCTCGCAGCGATCGTCGGCGCGCCACAGTGGGAGCTTCTCGTCATGAGCGCGCACTTGATGGCCCTCGTGGGCGACGAACGCTTTGCCTTTGCGCTCGGACAGGTCGTGGAGGCCGTGGATGACCCGACGGTCCACGATACGCCGTTGCGCCCGGACGGCATGCTCGGCACGCTGAGACATCGCGGACAGACGGTGCCGGTGTGGGACGCCGGGCGCGCCTTGGGCATTCCGCGCGCGCGCCGCGAGGGGACGGCGCTGGTCTTTCGCGATGGCACGCACAGTGTGGCGTTGCTCGTGGACGACGCGATGGACATCGTGGAGATCCCGGATGACGCCGTACGTGAGGCGCCGGCACTCAGCGGCGGTGATGGATTGCTGGCCGGAGTCGTGCGCGACCCGGGCGGCGTGATGAGCGTGGTGCGCGTGGACGTGCTGGTGTCGCGCCTGATGTCACGGGGCACAGGGAGAGGGGAATGAGCACAGGGAAAAAGACGCAGTTGGTCACCTTCCGCATCGGCGATGACCCGTTTGCGGCCGACATCTTCTCGGTGGAGCGCGTGCTGCGCCACGCCAAGCCACGTCCCGTCCCCGATCTCCCGGCGTGGATCGAGGGCGTGCTCGACTATCGGGGCCGAGTGATCCCGGTCATCGACCTGCGCGCGCGGTTCGGCGCGGAGGGAGTGCGTCCCGACAACGCGCGCATCATCGTGTGCGTCGTCGGCGACGATTTCATTGCGATGACGGTGGACGCGGTGCATGAAGTGGCCACCATTGACGATGCGCAACTGGAACCGCCGCCGGCGATTTTTCGCGGGCTCACGCGCGAATACCTCAAGGGCCTCGTGCGGCGCCCCGAGGGCGTCCTCGTCGTCCTCGACGTCGCGCACCTGCTCACGTCGCAGGAACGCCTGCAGATCGAACAGGTCCTCGGCGCGGGAGCGGCCCGATGACCGCCCCCGACGTGGGAGCTTTCCGCGAGCGCTACGCCGCCATCGAACAGCGGCTCGACGCGGGCGCGGAGACGAGCGCGGCCGAGATGGACGCACAGAAGAAGGACATCATCGCCCTGTTCCGCGCCATCGAGCAGTCGATCGCCGACCTGACGACCACCGTCGCCGACCTGTCGGCCCTGAAGGACGACGTCAAGCGGTTGGTGGACAAGTTCAAGGCCGCACAGGGGGCCGCGGCCTCCAGCGCACCGGAGTTCACGGCGGAGAAGCCGGTGGTGCATGCGGACCACATTGGCGCCTCGACGTTCATCGAGAAGGGATGGAGCCGGTTGTCCCTGGGCGACTACGATGGCGCCGAGACGGCGCTGCACAAGGCGCTCGCCCTGTCGCCCAACGATCCCCAGAGCGAGGCGCTCCTGGGCTGGGCGCAGATGCTGAACGAGAAGTATGACGATGCGTTGATGAACTTCCAGAAGGTGCTGATGCGCCAGCCGGCCAACGCGCTGGCCCGCATCAATGTCGGCTACATCTGCCTCAAGAAGCGCATCTTCGGCGAGGCCATTGAACACCTGTCGAAGGCCATTCGCCTGGACAACGACAAGAAGGCAACGCTCTATGCGCACTTCTACCTGGGGCTCGTGTATCTCGAACGGGAGATGTACGAGGATGCGCAGACGTTCTTCCAGAAGACGCTGGTCCTGGGCCCAAACCTCATCGAGGCGTATTACGAGCTGGGACGGGCCCACTGGTTCAACGGGGAGTTCGACGAGGCCCGGACGGTGTGGACCACCGGGCATTCGGTGAACAAGTTCAACCCATGGGGCAAGCGATGCGCCGAAGTGCTGCAGACGGTGGAGGCGGGCGGGGA
>CANNKR010000052.1 GCA_947504615.1 Gemmatimonadota bacterium
GCCGCTCATCGACGGCGGGGTCGTCAACGTCCCACTCTCGGGGTTGGCGAACGCCAAGGGTGAGTGGATCATCGAGGGGTACGGCGTCGATCCCGACATCAACGTGGAGAACGACCCGAAGTCCGTCATAGCCGGTCACGACCCGCAGCTCGAACGCACAGTGGCCGAGTTGCTCAAGCAGCTGGAAGGAAAGAAGGTGAAGCTCCCGCCCATGCCGGCCGCGCCCAACAAGGTGCCGAAGCGCTGATCGGCCAGGGACAAACGACAAAGAGGCGCCTGCCGATGTTCGGCAGGCGCCTCTTTGCTGCGGTGCTCAGCCCGTCGCTTCCCGCGCCGCCCGCCGCCGCGCCGCCAGCAAAATGCCGACCCCCACGAGGTTCATCACCACGACCACGAGCGTGATCTTGACCCCAAACATCAGCGCATTGTCGACCTTGATGATCGGGAAGACGGCAAACGCGATGTAGAGCAGCGTCATCAGGAGCCCCGACGTCGCCGCCACCCGCAGCCACAGCGGCGGCCGCGGCGTCACGCCGCGCAGTCCGATGAGCGGGATCGCGAACATCACCACATACGTCAGCGCGTAGAACACACCGCTGGCGTTGAACAGCAACTGGAACGCCTCGGCCTGCCCCACGCCGATGAGGCTCAGCAGCGAGATGCCGAACGAGCAGGCGCCCACCAGCAGGATCGAGTTCACCGGCGTCCGGTACTTGGCGTGCAACCGGCTGAACCACGCGGGCAGCATGCGATCCCACCCGGCGACCATCGGCAGGCGCGTGACGGCGGTAAAGCTCACACTGGCCTGCGCCACCCGCATCGCCAGCGTCATGATGATCGCCACCGTCACCAGCGGCCCGGCGATGCCGAACGGGCCGAACCCGGCGCGCAGCACCTGCGCCAGCGGCGCAATGAGATCGATTTCGTTCTGCGGGACGTACGCGATCACCGTGCTCGTGCCGAGCACGAACATCAGCGCGATGATCGGGGCCGCGATGAGCACCGACCGGCCGACCGATCGCGCCGGCGCCCTGGTCTCGCCCGCGAGGATCGCGATGTACTCGAACCCGCCCAGCGCACCAAAGCCCAGCTTGCCCAGGATGTTGAGGTTGTACATCGACACCGACGGAATGCTCGTGCGCAGCGGATTGTACACCTTCAGGTGGCCGGTGAGCAGTCCGAGCACGGGCAGCAGGATGAGCGAGCCAAAGATGATGAGCATCATCACCCCACCGGCGTTGTGCACCCACTTGCCCACCGACAGCCCGATGGTCGATGCCACGATCATCAGCGACAGGATCACCGCCGAGGCAAACGCGACGAACGGTGTGCTCGTCGTCATCCACGCCGCGCTCGGCCCCAGCGCATACGACATGTACGTCGCCACCTGCAGGCCGATCTCCGACGTGAACACGATCACGTAGAGCCAGAGGTTCCACGCGAGCATGAACCCCACGGTCTGGTTGAAGCCGAGCTTGGCCCACTGGTACAGGCCGCCCTCGAGCGGCATCAGCCGGTTGAGGTACATCACGACGACGGCCGACGGGAGATAGAAGAGCAGGAGCGCAAGCAGCCAGAACACCACATGCTGCGGGCCCAGCTTGCCCGCCACGCCGATCCACGTCAGGCCCACGATGAAGAGGATCTGCGTCAGGGCGAGGTCGCGGACACCGAGTTCCTTTTTGAGCGACGCGCTGTGCGCCTCAACGTCTGCCTCGCCCAGGGCGAGTTCCACCGTGGCCGACGCGGCGCGATCTCCGCCCGATTCCGTGGACGTCATGCGCGCACCTCGCTTAGAAGTTCCCAGTACCGCGCCCATGCCTCGAGCCCCTCGTGCAGACGGTGCACGCGGAAAAACTCGTTGGGCGCGTGGTAGTCCTCGTCGGACGTGGAGAACGAGAAGTAGACGGTGTCGATCCCCATGTGCCGCTTGAACAGCTCCATGATCGGCACCGTCGCCCCCATGCGCACCACCAACGGCGGCACGCCGTAGACCGCCTGCAGCGCCGCGGCGGCAGACTGCAGGGCGAAGTGATCGGTGGCGATGTGCGCCGCGGGCGTGCCATGGTCGCCCGGCGTCACCGACAGGCGCGTCCCCGGCGGCACGTGCGCCTCGAGGTGGCGCGTGATCTGCGCGACCACCGCATCGGGATCCTGGCCGGGCACCAGCCGACACGTGATCTTGGCGTGCGCCTCGGACGGAATCACCGTCTTCTGTCCCGGCCCCTGATAACCGCCCCACATGCCGTTGATTTCCAGCGTCGGCCGCGTCCATTGACGCTCCAGCAGCGTGTACCCCGCTTCGCCATGGCCCGGGAGCGCCCCGATCTGCTCGAGATACGTCGCTTCCTCAAACGGAATCGCCGCAATCGCGGCGCGCTCGGGAGCACTGAGTTCAACCACCGTGTCGTAGAACCCTTCCACGGCAATGCGACCGTCAGTGTGATGCAGCGACGCGACGAGACGCGCCATCGCATGGAGCGGGTTGGCGACGCTTCCCCCGTGACGTCCGGAATGGAGATCCTTCGACGCGCCGGTGAGCGTGAAGCTGAGCCCTGCCAGCCCACGGCTGGCGACGGTGAGCGATGGCTCCGTGGGACGCCACATGGCACCATCGGCCGAGATCACGAGATCGGCGGCAAGCAGTGCCTTGTGCTCCGCAATGAACGCGTCGAGGCTCGGGCTGCCGATCTCCTCTTCGCCCTCGAACATGAACTTGACGTTGATCGGCAGTGCGCCGGTCACCGCAAGGAACGCCTCGGCGACCTTGATCGCGATGAGGCTCGGCCCCTTGTCGTCGGAGACGCCGCGGGCATACAGGCGGCCATCGCGAATCGTCGGCGTGAACGGCGGGCTCGTCCATTTCTCCAGCGGGTCTGGCGGCTGCACGTCATAGTGGCCGTAGACCAGCACGGTCAGCTTGCCGGGCGCGCCGAGCCATTCGCCGTACACCACCGGGTTGCCCGCGGTGGCGATCGTGCGCACGGCGATCGGCCCTGCGGCGGCGAGCTTGGCCGCCACCCAACCTGCCGCGGCGGCCATGTCGGCGGCGTGCGCCGGATCGGTGCTGACGCTGGGAATCGACGCGAACTCGATCAGCTCGCCGAGGATCCGATCGTGACTGGCCGCCAGCTGGGCGAGCACCTGTGCGTTGGACATTACTTGCCGCCGTCGATGGAAAGTACCTGCCCCGTGATCCAGTTGGCATAGTCCGAGGCGAAGAACAGCACGCCGTTGGCGATGTCGTCCGCCGACCCCAGCCGCTTGAGCGCAATGCGATCGACCAGCGCCTGCTGGCCCTCGGCGCCGTACGACTCCCACTGACGCTCGGTCGCCGCGTTGGAGCGCACGAAGCCCGGCGCGATGTTGTTCACCGTAATGCCCCACGGCCCCAACTCGTGCGCCAGCTGCCGCGTAAGCCCGATCTGCGCGGCCTTGGCCGACGCATACGCCTGGATGCCGGTGAGGCTGATGCCCAGCCCGGCCCCGCTGGAGATGTTGATGATGCGCCCACCGCGCGCCGCCTTCATCCCCGGCGCCACCGCCTGGGACAAATAGAACGCGCCCGTCACGTTCACATCGAAGATGCGCTGCCATTGCTCGGGCGTCACTTCTTCCAGCGGACGTCCCACCTGGCCCAGCACGCCGCCGGCGTTGTTCACGAGAATATGAACGCCCCCCGTGGCCGCCGCGGCCTCGGCGACAAACACGTCCACCGCCTGCTTGTCGCATACATCAACCGCACGGGTGGCGCACGAGGCGCCTTCCGCCCGGCAGAGCGCCTGCGTCTCGAGCAGTTCGTCCCCGACTATGTCGCAGGCCCAGACCCTTGCGCCACGAAGGGCGAAGGCCAGACTGATCGCACGCCCGAACCCGTGCGCCGCGCCGGTGACGATCGCGGTTTTGCCGCTGAAGTCCACGTTCATTGAGTGGCCGTGCCGGAGAGGGTGGCGGTGAGCAGGTCCAGCGTGTCGAGCGCCTGCGCCCGGACGCCCCGTTCGATGTCGTGAATCAGCGCGACGAGGCGCGTGGTGATCGGCGTCGCCACGCCCGCTTCAGCGCCCAGCGTCACGACGATCCCGAGTTGCGCATCGACTTCGGTGGGGCGCTTCCGTACGGCGAGATCACGCCAGATGCCGCTGTGCGTCTTGGCCGAGCGGCGGTTGTGGGCCACGAGCGCGTCGAGCGAACGCTCGGGCGCGCCCGGCGGTGCACCCGGCAAGTACGCCGATGGATCGAACCCGTCGAACCCCTCGGGTGTGATGCCCCGGGCCGCGGCGACGGCGAGAATCTCGCGCGCCAGCGCGATGTACAGGTGCCGATACGCAGGCATCGCCAGCGCGTCGGCAATGGACTCGTTGGTGAGCGCCGTGGCGAACAGCTGCGCGCCATACGCCTCTTTGCCCCACAAAAAGCCCCAGATGTTCGGTGTGACAATCGCCCGCGGTTCAAAGTCGGCCCACGCATCACGAATGGCGGTGGCGCGCGCCGTGATGCGCCCGTCGATCTCGCCGACGACCACCGCAGCCATGCTGCCGTGGAGGATCACACCCGGCTCGAGGTAGTCGGCCCCGAAGTTCACGAACGCCCCCACGGTACGCTCGGCGCCAACGATGCGCGCGATGGCGAGTTCATTGAGCCCGTTCTGCGCCGAGATCACGCACCCCGTGGCACTCAGGTGCGGAAGAAGCGCCTGCGCCGCCGACTCGGTATGGTGCGCCTTCGTGGCGAGAATGATCGTGTCCCACACGCCGGTCACCGCATCGGGTGTGAAGGCGCTCACCGGCGCCGAGAACTCCTCGATGGGTCCGGTGAGGCGAAGCCCCGACCGATTGATCGCGTCAACGTGCTCGGCGATGGTGTCGACCATCGTCACATCGTGACCAGCGCGCGCCAGATACGCGCCCATGGTGCCGCCAATCGCCCCTGCGCCCCAGATGAGAGATCGCATAATCTATCGCGCCGCTAGGACGCGTCGCCCCACGAACCGGTGAGCAGCGATCGGGTCTCGTCGACCGCGACCTGCCAGAGCGCGAGCATGTCTTCGTCCGACCGTTGATACAGGCCGCCGTAGTTCCCATCGCCGAGGTAGGCGCGCAACGCGACCGGATCGAGCGTGCGCACCCGGGCCAGCTCTACCATGGGGCGCTGGGTCGCGGGCATGGCGACGCCGGGCAGGCGCGTCCAGGGAAAGTTCTCCATCCACGAACCGTGTGATCCCACGGGATCGATGGCCTGCACCTTGGCCCACGTCAGCGGCGCGTTCCACCAGTTATGGAAGAGCACGCGACAGTCGGCGTGATCGGCCCCCCACTCCTGCGCGAACTGCTGCACGGCGCCGTTGCCGCCGTGGCCGTTGACGATCAGGATGCGGCGAAAGCCGCTGTGCGCCATGCTGTCCAGGATGTCGCGCACGACGTGCAGGTGCGTCTCCACGCGGAGCGAGATCGACCCCGGGTATTCGCGGAAATACGGAGTGACGCCGTACGACAGCACGGGAAAGACCGGAACGCCCAGCGGCTCGGCGGCTTCCGCGGCGACTCGTTCCGGCAGAATGCAATCGACGGTGAGCCGCAGGTGGCTGTGCTGCTCGGTGCTGCCGAGCGGCAGCACGGCGCGGTCATCGTGCCGCAGGTATTCCTCCACCTGCATCCAGTTCATGTCGCTGATACGCACGTCGAGTCCCCTTTCAGCAGGCGCCGGAAGTTCAGTTGCTGTCGGCGTAGTATGTGGCTGCGGAGTACCGGGCGCCACGCGCGGCGTACTGGGCGCTACGCGCGGAGCACCGCGTGCGACCGCCACCATCGATCAGCCTGCACTGCCGCCAGCGCCAACAACCACCCGATGGCCGCCCAGCCGATGTCCCACAGCCCCGGACCGCGCAGCCCCGTCAGCAAGGCAAGGACTTCCAGTGTCAGCAGGTATCCCGCCGGCAGAACCCACGGTGCCCAGCCGCTCATCAGTGCCGCGAGCACGACGAATGCCACCGCACCCACCGCCCGCAGCACTGCGGGCTGGTACGCCATGAACGGCCAGACGGGCCACATCCAGGCACCGGCGCGGGTGGGTCGGAATGCCCCGCGGCCGTCGAACTCGAGCCGCGGGTCCACCTGCAACGCGACCGTGCTATCGGCTGCATCCGCGACGGCGCACGCCTGCGTCAACGGCGGACGCAGGTGCAGGGTGGCCCCGACGGTCGCCTCGAACATGAACCGCACGCAGTCGGTGCGCGTCATTGGTCGGCCGAAGGCATCGCTCTGGACCCGTGCGTAGGTGCGTTCCTGCGGACCAACTATTCGTACGTACTTGTTGCCGACCTGCGCACCATTGGGCACGGTGATGCACGCGGTCGAGGCGGGCGTAGACGCGGGACACGAAAGGCGCGACACGTTGCTCCAGGCGCCGGTGCCATCCGCGCGTTCCACAAGATCCGGCCACGCCGTGTTGGCTACGTGCAGGCTCGCGAAGGCGGCCAGCACCGCAAACGCCACGCCCACGCGAACGCGGGGCCGAACTGCGCGGGTGGCTGCCCACCAGGCCAGCGTTGCCCCTGCCGTGTTGCACGCGATATCCATGGCCGTTGACGTGCGCCCGGGCACCCACTGCTGCGCAAACTCGATGGCCGCGCTCACGAACAGCCCGGCCAGCGCCGCGCGCCAGACCGGCCATCCCGCGCGCTGTGCGATCCACCCCAAGGGGGCGAACAGCACCACGTTCTGCACCAGATCCACGCCAGCCATGTTCGCCGTGAAGAACGACCAGAATGGGATGTCGAGAATCCACCCCACGCGGCGCATGGTCAGATAGAGCGCGAGCGCCAGCCAGAGCGCGCCGACGACGACGGTAACGCGGCGCGCGGTCAGGATATCGTCACCATGCGACCGCCCTACTTCGCGGTCCCGGCCGCGCGTTCAGCCGCCAGCTCGAGTACGGCCGTCTCGCGCTGGGCATCGTTGAACGCACCCTCGCTCCGCGAGATCACCAGCGTCGCCACACCATTGCCGATGAGGTTGGTGATGGCCCGCGCCTCGCTCATGAAGCGATCCACGCCCAGCAGCAGCGCGATGCCCTCGATCGGGATGACGTTGATCGACGACAGCGTGCTCGCCAGCACGATGAACCCCGACCCGGTGACCCCCGCCGCCCCCTTGGACGTGATCATCAGCACGGCGAGGATGCCCAGCTGCTGCCCGAGCGCGAGATCCTTGCCATACACCTGCGCCAGGAAGATCGTCGCCATCGTCAGGTAGATGCTCGTGCCGTCGAGGTTGAACGAGTAGCCGGTGGGCACCACGAGCCCCACCACGGGACGCGCGCAGCCATAGCGCTCGAGCTTCTGCATCAGCCGCGGCAGGGCGGCCTCCGACGAACTGGTGCCGAGCACGATCAGAATTTCTTCGCGGATGTACTTCAGGAACGCCCACAGGCTGAAGCCGTACCACTTGGCGATCAGGTTCAGCACGATGAAGATGAACAGCGCCATCGTCACATAGACGTCGAGCATCAGCCGGCCGAGCGGGATGAGCGTCTTCAGCCCGAAGGTGCCGACCGTGAAGGCCATGGCTCCGAACGCGCCGAGTGGGGCGACCTTCATGATCATCTCGACGATGCGGAACATCACCTCGAGCACCTTTTCCAGCACGTCGGTCAGCGGCGCCCCGGTGCCGCCCATCGTCACGATGGCAACGCCGAAGAGCACGGCGAAGAAGACGATCTGCAGGATTTCCCCCTGCGCGAAGGCCTCCACCGGGCTGGCGGGCACCACGTGCATGAGGAAGTCGACGAACCCCATCTGCTTGGCCTGCGTCGCGTACGCGCTGACGTCGCCCTTGGCGAGGAGACTCGCGTCCAGCCCGGCCCCCGGCTTGGTGAGGTTCACCACCGTCAGCCCGATGGCGAGCGCGAACGTGGTGACGACCTCGAAGTAGATGAACGCCTTGCCGCCCACGCGGCCGATCTTCTTGACGTCGGCGATGTTCGAGATGCCGAGGACGACCGTGAGGAAGATGATCGGCCCGATGACCATCTTCACCAGCTTCACGAACGTGTCGCCGACCGGCTTCATCTCCTTGGCCAGTTCCGGGTTCAACACGCCGAGCGTGACACCGACGGCGACGGCGACGAGGACGCGCGCGGTCAGGTTGTTGGCAATGCGCTTGAAGTTCATGAGGAGGCAAGATCGGGGGCTGCACCCTCAGGCGCAACGCGCCGACGAGCTACCACGCCGTCCCGACTGAGACGCGCACGTCCACGCCGAGCGATTCGAGGCGCCGCAGGAACAACGCCGGCTCCACGAAGCTCGCCTGCGTCCAGACGCCGGGACGACGCGGGCCGTCCAGCAGCTGCTCCACGCACGCGACCACCGGGATCGCCGTCAGCGCGTACGGATCCGGGTGCGACACGCGGATAACCACCTGACGATACGGGGTGCCCGCGGCCGCCTCGAGTTGCAGCACCGCCCAGCTTCCGCGGGGCGTCCACTGCCGGAGTGCCCACAGGAAAGCCTTGCCCACCCTCGGGCGCTGCGACGGCAGGATGCGCAGCGCCACGAGGCAGGCGGGCATCACCAGGTAGTCGATGACCGGGCCGAATCCGGCGATGTAGAAACCCACGCTCCGCAGCGTCGGGACCAGCGCCGGCAGGTCGCGAATTTCCTGCAGCGCCCAGGGCACGCAACGGCGGTTGCCGGCCGCGTCGCCGAAGTCGAACGTGCGCGTGGCCGAGATGGAATGCTGCCAGTCTCCATCAACCAGCGTCTCGGGGTCCATGGTGGTCAGTTCATCCACGAACTCGCTGGCGGTCGCGTCGGAGAAACGCAGCGCGCGCCAGTCGATGCTGAATGCCCCGCCCACGTGCGCATCGGTGAGCCCTGGCAGCAGCGTCGCCGCATGCCGTACCAGCACCCCGGGGACTCCGGGGTGGAAGCCGCCATCGGTGATGACGCACCGCCCCGCGCGCTCGCCCTCCGGCGCCAGCGCCTGCAGCGCCGCGAGCTTGGCCGGCACGGAGAGATTGGTGTCCATCGTGTCGGCGCCGGCGGCCAGCGCCGACCGGGCGATGGCCCCGGCATGATCGGTGGTACTCGACGCGGCGATCACGAGCGTCGCCCCGTCGAAGGCGGTCCGTCGCTGGCCCTCATCGCGCACATCCGCCCCTACGGCGAGCACCGGATGCGCCGCGGTGCCTGCCAACTCGGCGGCCAGGGCGCGGGCCCGGTCGAGATGACGCCCCACGAGCACCAACTGCACATCGGCACGCGCAGCCAGCAGGCGCGCCACACGGCTCCCCGTGTTGCCATACCCGCCGATGATGACAATGCGATGTGGTGCAACCATGCCGTTGCCTTCGTCTGGAGACTGCGTTGGATTTCTGGGGCTACCGCAGGAACACGAACCAGTATCCGACCGGGATCAGCGCGCCCAGCGCCGTCAGCCATCCCCCGCGCCCGGTGATGCCCAGCTTTCCCTTCAGCACGAAGAGCCCGGTGATCGCCAGCAGGATCAGCGCAATCCCGTAGATGTCGGCGATGTACGTCCAGGCGTGCTTGGCGCGGTTCAGGTGCAGCTGGTTCATCTCGTACAGCACGCGCCGCGGCACGTTCGACTCGATCATCACCTTCCCCGTCGGCAAGTCGACGTGGTAGGTCTTCTCCTTGTAGAACAGCAGCAGCGTCTGCGGATCCGATCGGTAACTGCTGCGCGGCGCCGTCGTCAGGCCGAGCCGCTGGATGGCCGCCGCGACGATCTCCGGCGACGTGGTCTCGGTGATCGGGGCCACGACCACAAACGCCTTGGCCATCCGATAGCTCGGATTCCAGTCGGCGATGTGGTTCACGGCAATGCCCGAGATGGCATACGCCAGCGTCAGTGCGACCGCGAGATATCCGATGTCGCGATGGAGCGCGATGCTCCATCGCCGCCAGGGTATGCCAACGACCGCCACTACTTGACCCGCGCGCCGTCTCCGAAGATCTGCACGTCAGTCACGGGACCCGTGTACTTGGACGGATCGAACTTGGCCATCGTGCCGCGCTCCTTGTGCATTTCCTTCGCCTGCTCGATGGCCTGCTCCTTGGTGAGGTTCGTGATCTGCACGACCCCCTCGACGAGTGCCAGCTTGCCCTTCGCTTCCATGGGGAACGTGATCACACCGTCCTCCACCTTGAAGCGGATCGCCTCGAACTCCTTGTCGCTTGCGATCTTGATCCAGCAGCCGCGCTCTTCACACACTTCGACGATCGTCCCCTCCACCTGCACCTTCTTGCCTTCGAACGCCTTGGGGTTCTTGAGGATGGCCGAGATCGGCGTCTTCACCTTGAGCGTGAGCGCCTTGCCGTAATCCTTGGTGGACTGCGCCGTGGCGGCCGATGCGGACAGCGCGCCGAAGACGAGCGCGAAGGCGGATGTGCGAAGAATGTTCATGGTCCGGAGTGTGAGGCGGAATGTCCCGCAGGAATGGGCATCAGATGCGGTCATTGGAGTATGTACTGCCCCCTCGCTGGGCAAAAGACAGGCAATGCCCCACACAGCGTCAGGGAACCTCTCGATAGGCGCATCGTGGGAACTTCCGTAACGTTCACGGGTTCGCTCCCTTCATTAGCTATAGCTCCTTCCCTCCAGTCTCCAATACCATGCGTCGCCACCTCGGCAGCCTCCGGTTTGTCGCTACGCTCGTCGCTGTGCTTTTGCTTCCCGCATTGCAGCTCTCCGCCCAGGCCGCCGCCAAGTCGGCGCCCTCGCCGGCGCCCAAGGCTGCCGCCTCCGTCATGACCACCCCCCAGGTGCAGACCGGCCCCGGTGGATGGATCAAGGAGTTCGGCACCATGTGGACCTTCGACGCGCCGCCACTGGCGTACTGGAAGGGACGCTACGGCTTTGAACCCTCCAAGGCATGGCTCGACCATGTGCAGCTCTCCAGCGTGCGCATTCCGGGATGCTCGGCGTCGTTCGTCTCCGACAACGGCCTGGTGATGACCAATCACCACTGCGCCCGCGCCTGCATCACCGCCGTCTCACCCAAGGACACGAGCTACCAGGAAGCGGGCTTCGTCTCGGCGAACACCGCCGACGAGAAGAAGTGCTCCATGACCTACGCCGACCAGCTGGTCAGCATGGAGGACGTGACCGCCAAGGTGCGTTCCGCCGTGACCGCCAAGGTGACGGCGCAACAGGTGGAGCAGCGCGACAAGGCCATCAATGACCTGCAGACGTCGTGCAAGACCGCCACGGGCCTCGAGTGCCAGGTGGTCACGTTCTATCAGGGCGGCAAGTACTCGCTGTACCGCTACAAGAGGTACAACGACGTTCGCCTGGTGATGGCGCCGGAAGAAGCCATTTCGTTCTTCGGCGGCGACCCGGACAACTTCACCTATCCGCGCTACGACCTCGACCTCACGCTGCTGCGCGTCTACGAGAACGGCGCGCCGATGAAGACCGAGCACTACCTGCGCTGGAACGCAGCGGGCGCCAAGGACGGCGAGCTCACCTTCGTTCCGGGCAACCCGGGAAGCACCGGCCGACTGCTGACCATGGCGCAGATGGAATACCTGCGCGATGTGCAGTACCCCGCCACGCTTGCCGGCTACAAGGCGCAGATCGCGCTGTACAAGGAACTCGCCGGCCAGAGCGAGGCCAACAAGCGGCTCTACGAAAACCAGATCTTCGGGCTCGAGAACTCGCAGAAGGCGGTGACCGGCTACAACGCGGGGCTCATCGACGCGTCGATCATGGCGCGCAAGGTGGCGTTCGAGAAGGATTTCCGCGCGCGCATCCTGGGCAAGGCCGACCTGGCCGCCAAGTACGGCAAGTCGTGGGACAACATCGCCAAGGCACAGAAGGAACTGGGCAGCTTTGCCGTGGCCCAGCAGTTCCAGGGCTTCGGCGGCGGTTCGAACCTGCTGAACCTCGCCGCCGGGCTGGTGCGCATCCCCGAGCAGGAAAAGCTCGCCGACTCGCTGCGCCTGCCGCAGTACCGAGGCCCGGGCATGGCCCGCATGAAGGGGCAGATGGGGATGAACGTCCCGATCGATCTCGTCATGGAAAAGCGGTTGCTCGCGCTGCAGCTCACGCGCGCGCAGGGCGGCCTGCCCGCCAATGATCCGTTCCTCAAGGCCGCCCTGGCCGGCCGTACGCCCGAAGCGGCCGCCGAGGCACTCATCAGCGGCACGACGCTCGGCTCACCCGATGCACGCAAGGCGTTGCTGGCCGGCGGCGCGGCCGCGGTGGCGTCGAGCACCGATCCGCTGGTGGTGCTCGCGCGGGCCGTGAATCCCATGGCCACCAAGCATTCGATGCGCGCACTGGCGCTGAACACCACCATCAGCGCGAACGTCGAGCTGGTGGGGCAGGCCATCTACGCGGCGTACGGCGAGATCATGCCGCCCGACGCGACGTTCACGCTGCGCATCAGCGACGGCATCGTGGCGGGCTTCCCGTACAACGGCACCATCGCGCCGTACAAGACCAGCTTCTACGGCCTGTACGCGCGCAGCGCCGAGTTCGACAACAAGGCGCCGTTCAAGCTCCCGGCCCGCTGGGAAGCCGCGCGCGGCACCGTCGACATGACGACGCCGCTGAACTTCACGCTGACCGCCGACATCATCGGCGGCAACAGCGGCAGCCCGGTGATCAACCGCGCCGGCGAAGTGGTGGGGCTGATCTTTGACGGCAACATCGAGAGTCTGCCCAACCGGTTCATCTTTACCGACGAAGTGGCCCGCTCGGTGGCGGTGCACACGGCTGGCCTCACCGAAGCGCTGAAGAAGGTGTACGGCGCGTCGCGGCTGACCGACGAACTCACGGCGGCGGGAAAGAAGAAGTAGTCCCCCGTCACCCGGCTGTGCTCGGGGCGGAAGGAGCCACCCTCTGGCTCCCTCCGCCCTGACACGCCATGTTGAAAGCATGCGATCCCCATACTTCGCGTTCGCGTTCGCCTGTGCCCTCGGCGCCGCGACGCCACCCGCCGCCGCCGCTCAGGTCGCGGGTCCCGTGCTCGCCGTTCTCAGCGACACCAGCGCACGCCAACTCATCAAGCTGAGCGACGGCTCCACGGTGCTCGGCCGCATCACCCAGACGTGGGGCGATTCGGCGCGTGTCGAGTTGATGGCCGGCGTGCTGATACTGCGCCGAAGCACGGTTGCCTCGATCAGGCTGGTGCGGGCGTCGTCCATTCACGACGGCACCTACTGGCCCGAGGACCCCAACGCCACGCGCCTGTTCTTCGGCCCCACCGGGCGGATGCTCAAGAAGGGCGAAGGCTACCTGGCCAACCACTGGCTCTTCTTCATGGATGGCTACGCCGGCATCACCGACCGCTTCACGATAGGCGGCGCCATGACGCTGTTGCCGTCCGACGACTTCCTCAAGAACAACATCTACTTCATCTCGCCCAAGGTGGCGATCACGCAGTCCGACAACCTCAACACGGCGGTCGGCGTCTGGCTCGGCACTGCCCCGTTCTCCAGCGACGCGGGGAGCGTGAACTCGTTCGGCATCGCCTACGGCGTGGCCACCTGGGGCGGCCCCGACGGCGCCGTCACCCTGGGAGGCGGCTACGGATTCGCCGAGGGGAAGGCCGCGCGGAATCCCATGGCGATGTTCGGCGCCACGCGGCGCCTGTCGAAGAAGCTGTCGTTCGTCACCGAGAACTGGCTCTTCCCCAACGTCGACCGTCCGCTCGTCTCGCTGGGCCTGCGCACCATCGGCGAGAACGCGTCGTGGGACCTCGGCGGCATGACCGTGCTCGGCGTGGGCACCACCGTGTTTGTGCCGTGGATCGGGGTGGCGTGGAAGTTCTAGGGGCGCGGCGCTAGACCTTTCAGAAGGCCGGTTACTCCCCGTACATCTCGGTGATGAGGCGCCGCAGTTGACTCGCCTCGGCGGCGGAGAGCACGCCGAGTTTCCTGCCAAGTCGCGCCTTGCTGATGGTGCGAATCTGGTCGACCGCCACCTCGGCATGCTTCTTCGCCAGCCGCACGCCAAGCCGGGTCCGCCACGTCGGGTGCAGTTGTGACGTCAGCGGGCAGACGGTGACGGTCTGCAGGCGCTCGTTCAGGACGTCGAGGCTCACGATCACGACCGGGCGCGTCTTGGCCATCTCGGCACCCGTCGTGGAGTCGAGCTGTGCCCAGCGGACCTCGTAGCGCTTCATCGCCTGGCCCGCTTTGGCCTGGGAGGCGAGTAGTCCGGGGCGCACTCGGCCACGCGCCGTACCGCAGGCTCGCTCCATTCGAGAAGATCCAGCCCGTCGGCCAGGGCGACGTCCCAGTCACTCCAGTCCTCGGTGGAGGCGGCCATGGCACCAGCCGTCGCTTCCCACGAGAGCTTGGGTCCCGACTCGCGCCGGGGCCGCAGCAGGATGCCGTCGGCGGTCTCCTCCATGATCACGCTGTCGCCAATGCGGTACCGCGCGAGCGTAATCGCGGGAATCCGCACCCCGCGGGAGTTGCCAATGCGTGCGACCTTCAGGGGGATCCGCTTCATGTAATAACAGTAATAACATTGCCCGGGCCGTCAATGGCGAATCATTGCACCGGTTCCGAACCCAAGGGGCGGGCGGGCATCCAGAGAGGGAAAGCAGAAGCCGGCCCGCCCTGCCCCGCCCCGAAACCTCTCGCCGAGCGGTTCCGTCAGTTGGCATCAGCCACTTCATTTACTGGTGATGCCACCACTCCCCACCCGCCGCCGCTCGCTCACCCTCGCGGGCACTGTCAAGTCGCAGGCCGTCACGCTCGCCGCCCCGCTGGGCGTGTCGTGGCTGACGCTTGGCGCCAACACCGTGCTCGGCGGCGCGCTCACGCACTTCGGCGTGGTGCCCCGCACAGTCGACGGACTGCGCGGCATCCTCTTTGCCCCGTTTCTGCACGGCAGCCTGGCGCATCTCGTGGCCAACAGCGTGTCGCTGCTCATCCTCGGATGGCTGGTGCTCGTCTTCGGCGGACGCCGGCAGTTCTACTGGGTCTCCGCCGCCGCGGCACTCGGCTCGGGACTCTGCGCCTGGCTGCTGGGCGCCAGCGGTTCGGTGCACATCGGCGCCAGCGGCGTGATCTTTGGGTACCTGGGCTACCTGATGCTCAGCGGCTGGTTCGCGCGCCGTTTCTGGCCGTTCGTCGCAAGCATCGGCGTCACGGCCATGTGGGGCGGCATGGTATTCGGCGTGCTCCCCGGGCAGTTGGGCATCAGCTGGCAGTCGCACCTTGGCGGATTCATCGGCGGCATTTGGGCGGCGCGGATGCTGCGCGCGCGGCGGTAGGCCGAGGGCACAGCCTCTACTTCGCTTCGGCCGCCATGGTCTCGAGCGCTTCCCACCGCGCGGTCAGCCGGGTGATCTCGCTGTCGATCACTTGCAGGCGCGCCTTCGTCGCGGAGACCGCGGCGCCGTCGCGCAGAAACGCGACGTCGGCCATCGACGCGTACAGCGTGCCCCGTTCACTTTCGAGCACGTCGATCTGATCGGGGAGGGCGGCCAGTTCGGTGGATTCCTTGAAGTTCAACTTCCGTTTCTTCGGCGCAGCCTTTGTTGCGGCGGGCGCGGGTGTCGCCGCGCGCTTGGGAGCCTCCACCAGCGCACTCACGGGCCGCTGGCGCACCCAGTCCGTGTAGCCTCCAACGTACTCGCCCACCCGCCCCTTCCCCTCGAGCACCAGCGTGCTGGTCACCACGTTGTCCAGGAACGCACGGTCGTGACTCACGACCAGCAGCGTGCCCGAATATTCGATCAGCAGTTCTTCCAGCAGGTCGAGCGTTTCGAGATCGAGGTCGTTGGTCGGTTCGTCGAGCACCAGCACGTTGAACGTGCGCGTGAAGAGCCGAGCCAGGAGCAGCCGGTTGCGTTCGCCCCCTGACAGCGCCTTCACCGGCGTGCGCGCACGATCGGGCGGGAAGAGAAAATCCTGCAGGTAGCCCGTGACGTGCTTCGATCCGCTGCTGGTCTCGATGAAGTCGGCGCCGTCGGCGATGCTGTCGAACACCGTGCGTTCGGGGTCGAGCTGCTCGCGCAACTGGTCGAAGTACGCCACCTCGAGCCCGGTGCCCAGCCGAATGGTGCCGGTGTCGGGGGTGAGCTCGCCCAGCAGCAGGCGCAGCAGCGTGGTCTTGCCGCTACCGTTGGGGCCGATGAAGCCCACGCGGTCGCCGCGCATGATCGTCGTGCTGAAGTCGCGGATGATCGGGCGGTCGCCGAACGCGAACCCGACCCCGCGCGTCTCGGCGACCAGTCGCCCGCTGCGCTCCGCTTCCTGCGCCTGCAGCTTCACCGCGCCGGTGCGTTCGCGCCGCGCGCCGCGTTCGCTCCGCAACGCCTCGAGCGAGCGCACGCGTCCTTCGTTGCGCGTGCGGCGCGCACGGATGCCCGTGCGGATCCACACTTCTTCCTTCGCGAGCTTCTTGTCGAACTCGGCCCACTCGCGCGCTTCGCTGGCGAGGGCGACTTCCTTGCGCTGCAGGTAGGTGTCGTAGTCGCCCCCCCAATCGCGCAGTGCCCCCCGGTCGAGGTCGACGATGCGCGTGGCGAGGCGGCGCAGGAAGGTGCGGTCGTGCGTCACGAACACCAGCGTGGTGCCGCGGTCGA
>CANNKR010000053.1 GCA_947504615.1 Gemmatimonadota bacterium
ACCTGCGCCGAGGGCGTGCTGGGCTATCGGTTGCTCTGCGCGGCGGCCGGCCCGGCGTTCGATTTCCGCACGGTACGATTCATTGTGGCGCTGTTCACGGTCAACTCGGTGCTCGTGCCGGTGCTGGGCGCGATGACCGCGATGATGCTCGCGCGCTTCATCGCGCCGGGGGTGCCCAGCGCGTCGTTCGCCGACTGGGCCGTGTCCGACGGCGTCGGCGTCCTGGTCGTCGCGCCCCTGGTACTCGCGGTCTCCGAATGGATCCGCGGTGGTCGGCACGTCCAGCGCGGCGCGACGATCGAGGTCGTGGCGCTCATCGGGGTCGTGATCGCGGCGCCGATCGCGATCTTCTCCCTGCGTGCGGGCGCCAACGTCCCCCTCCCGCTGACCTTCGTCTTCTTTCCCGTGCTCGTGTGGGCCGGCGTGCGATTCGGCGTGGCGGGCACCGCCTCGCTCATCACCGCTATCGGCGTCGTGGTCGCCACGGGGGTGTCGTTCGGCTATGCGGAGCGCTGGTTCTCCGGTGATGCCCGCCAGTTGCTGCTCCTGAGCCAGGGCTACCTCGGGCTGGTCAGTGTCAGCGGCCTCGTCCTCGCCGCGGCGTTCGATGAGCGGCGGGACGCCGAACGCCGCCTCCGCGCGGCGCACGCCAGCCTGCATGCGCTGGTGGAGGGGGCCAGTGACGCCATCGCCGCGGTCGATCGAAACCTGCGCCTGGTCGCGGTCAACGCAGCCTGGGAAGCGGGCTTCGGGGCAGCACTCGGCATCCCGGCCACGGTGGGCTCGTCGGTGGTGAAGGACGCTGACGGCGACGTGGCGGCGTCGAGCACCGGGCACTGGCGTCGCGCGCTCGCGGGAGAATCGCAGACGGTCACGGCAGAGTTCGGCCAGCCGGGCGCCGGGTATCGCGAGTTCGAGGTCACGTACAACCCGATGCGAGACGCAGAGGGGGCGATCATCGGCGCCACGCAGTTCGTGCGCGACATCACCGACCGGCAGGAACGACTCGCGCGCGAGGCGCAGACGCGCCGCCTCGAGGCCATCGGGCGGCTGGCGGGCGGCGTGGCGCACGACTTCAACAACATCGTCACGGGTATCCTCGCCACGGCGAGCCTCGTGAACTCGTCGCTCGAGCTGGACGATCCACGGCGCGCCGACCTGCGCGAGATCGAGCGTGCGGCGCGCCGCGCGGCCGATCTCACGTCACAACTGCTCGCCTACGCCAGGCGCACGCCGGTCGATCCCCGCATTATCGAAGTCAACGACGTGCTGCGCGGCGCCGACCGCATGCTGCACCGGCTGCTTGGCGACGGCATTGGCCTCGTGATGCGACCGGGCACGGCGTTGTGGCCGGTCCGGATTGATCCGGTGCAACTGGAAGCGGTGCTCGTGACCGTCGTGCGCAATGCCCGCGACGCCATGCCGCACGGTGGCACGCTGGTGGTGACGACCACCAACGAGACCGTGGGCGCCGATCTCGTCGCGCGTCATCCGTCGGCCGTCGCCGGTGACCACGTGAGAGTCCGCGTGGCGGACACCGGCATCGGCATGCCGCCACAGGTGCTGCGTCGATTGTTCGAGCCGTTCTTCACCACCAAGGAGCCGGGGCGCGGCGCCGGGCTGGGGCTCGCCATGGTACTCGGCATCCTCTCGCAGGCCGGCGGGTTCGTGCTGGTGGACAGCCGTGAGGGTGACGGGACCACGGTCGACGTGTACCTGCGCCGAGCGGTGGATACTGCGGACGCATAACGCGCGAGCCAGCGCGCACAGCCAGCGCGCGAGCCAGCGCGCACAGCTAGCGCGCGCTTAGAGCAGCCCGGCGACCTGTCCGCCGTCCACCTGCAGTGCCGTCCCCGTCACGAAGCTCGCGCGTTCCGACGCCAGAAATGCGACGACGGCCGCCATCTCGCGCGGCTCGCCCACGCGGCCCACCGGCACGTGGCTGGCCCGACGCTGCAGCAGCTCTTCCACCGTCACGCCCTCGCGCGCGGCGCGCTGTCGCGCCAGGTCCGCGGCGCGCTCGGTATCGAAGTGGCCGGTCAGCACCGTGTTCACCAGCACTCCGTCGGCCGCCACTTCGTTGGCCATCGTCTTGGCGAACCCCAGCAGGCCGGCGCGCGCGGTGTTCGACAACAACAGCCCCGGCTGCGGCTGCTTGGCCGCGAACGACGTCAGGAAGATCACGCGCCCCCATCGGCGCTCGCGCATGCCGCGTACCGCCGACTGCGCGAGTTCCACCGAGGCCAGCAGGTTCAGCCGCAGGGCGCGCTCGAACTGCTCCGTGGTTGCGTCGTTCACCGTTGCGATTGGCGGTCCGCCGGCGTTCGCCACCACGATGTCCACGCGCTGCAGCGCCGCCTCTGCCAGCCGCACGCACTCTGCCGGTGCTCCCGGCGCGGCGAGGTCGGCCGGCAGTGCGATCACGCGCACGCCGAAGCGGCGCACGAGGTCTTCTGCCACGCCCTGCAGCTTCTCCTGGCCGCGTGCGATGATCGCAACGTCGCACCCCTCCGCCGCCAGTTCTTCGGCGATCGCGCGCCCCAACCCCGATGAGGCGCCACCCACCAGCGCCACCTTCCCGCGCAAGCCGAGATCCATCGTCAGACTCCTGCGGCCACCGCCGCCGGTTCCACGCGCACGGCGCAAACCTTGAACTCGGGGATATGGGCGTACGGATCGAGCGCGGGGTTCGTCAGCAGGTTCGCCGCCGCCTCGCGATAATGCATCGGCACGAACACCATGTGCCGTGCCACGCGCTCGCTCAGGCGCGCCGAAATGCGGATCTGGGCGCGCCGCGACGTCACCAGCACCTCGTCGCCGTCCTGCACGCCCATTGCGGCGGCATCGGCCGGATGCAGTTCCACGATCGGCCCGCTCTCGCGCGCATCGAGCGCCGTCGAGCGCCGCGTCATGGTGCCGGTGTGCCAGTGATACATCTGCCGGCCGGTGTTCAGGAAGAACGGATACTCGGCGTCCGGAAGCTCCGCCGGCGGCAGGTAGCCCACCGGCACCATCGTCGCCCGGCCGTCCGTGGTGGGAAACCGATCGTCGAACAGGAAGGCCGTCCCCGGGTGCTGCGCGTGGGGCACCGGATACTGCAGCCCCTGGCGGTGCTCGCGCAGTCGCGCGTGCGAGACACCTCGTAATGTCGGCGTCACGCGCGCAATCTCGTCCAGCACGTCACCGCTGTCGCGGTAGGGCGTGGTCAGGCCAAGGCGCCTCGACAGATCCATCAGGATCTCGAGGTCCGCGCGCGCCGCCCCCGGCGGCGCAATGGCCTGTTCCAGCAGCTGAATGCGCCGCTCCGTGTTCACGAAGGTGCCGGTCTTCTCGGCGAAAGACGCGCCCGGCAGCACCACATCGGCGTAGCGCGCGGTCTCCGTGAGAAACAGGTCGTGCACCGCGAGGAACTCCAGATCGCGGAACCAGGCTTCGGCGTGCGAGATGTCCGGGTCGGAGATGATCGGGTTCTCGCCCATGATGTACATCCCGCGGACCGGCGAATCGGCCCCGACGATCTGCGTCACCTTGCGGCCGACTTTCAGCGAGAGTCGTTCGGCGTCGATCCCCCACTCGGCGGCGTACATCGCGCGCACCGCCGGGTCGTCCACGCGCTGGTAGTCGGTGTACGCAAACGGGATCGCGCCCATGTCGCTGGCGCCCTGCACATTGTTCTGGCCGCGGATCGGGATCATCGCCGCGCCCCAGCGGCCGATCATCCCGCACGCCAGCATCAGGTTCAGCAGCGACGTCACGATGTCGGTGCCCGTGTGATGCTGCGTCAGTCCCATCGCCCAGAGCGTCGACGAGTTCGGCCCGCGGGCATACGCCTCGGCGGCGCGCCGAATGAGCGCGGCGCTGACCCCCGTGATCGCCTCGGCGGCTTCGGGCGTGTATGGTGCGACCGCGTCACGCACCGCGTCGAAGCCGTGCGTGCGCGCCGCAATGAACGCGCGATCCTCGAGCCCCTCGGCCAGCACGTGATGCAGCATCGCGTTCAGCAGGGCCACGTCCGTGCCCGGCACCATCTGCAGGTGGATCTGCGCCCGTGCGGCCAGTTCGATGCGCCGCGGATCGGCCACGATCAGCGTCGCGCCGCGTTTCACCGCGCGCTTGATCGCCGCGCCGAACACCGGGTGGCTTTCCGTGGTGTTCGCCCCCAGCACGAAGATCACGTCGGCGACCTGTTCCACTTCGCGCATCGAGCCCGAGGCCGCCGTCGTGCTCAGGGCCCGCTGCATCGCGCTCACCGACGACGAGTGACACAACCGCGTGCAATGATCCACGTTGTTGGTGCCGATGCCCGCGCGGAACAGCTTCTGCAGCAGGTAGTTCTCCTCGTTGGTGCACTTCGCCGACGAGAAGGTGGCCAGCGCTTCCGGTCCGTTGGCATCGCGCAGGCGTGCCAGCTGCTGCGCCGTGAGTTCGAGCGCCTCCTCCCAGGTGGCTTCGCGGAACGGAGCGTACCAGTCGGCCGGCGTCGCGACGCGGTCGCGCGGGTCGCCCAGCGGGGTGTCGCCGGTCGGCAGCGTGCGCAGCGGGTTCGTCTGCGGCCGGCGCTTCCGGCTCGGCCCTTCGTCGCGAATGCTTTCCCAGGGGCCGCCGCGCCGCGGAAATGCGGCCGCTCCGTCGCGCGCGGCGTCAAACGACCATTGACCCGCGACGTCACGCTGCCAGCCGCGGCGGATCAGCGGCGTCTTCAGCCGGTCGCGGTGCAGCACGAAATCCGTGCCGAAGCGTCCCTTCACGCACAGCGAGCCTTCGTTCGCCGTCGGCTCCTCGATCCACGGGCTCGTCACGCGCACCACGTCGTCGCCGCGCGCGTGCAGGTCGAGTTGGCACCCCACGCCGCAGTAGGGGCACACCGAGCGCACCACGCGCTCCGGCAGCTCCATGGCGCCCGCCTTGAACTTGGCCATCGGCAGGATGTCGTGGATGGCCCCCGTCGGGCAGACCCGCACGCACTCGCCGCACCAGGTGCACCCGGCATGCTCCGGGTTGCCGTCGGCGCCCACGATGATCTGTGCGTGCGCGCCACGTTCGGCCACCTCGAGCACCCCCACCACCTGAATGTCCTCGCAGGCGCGCACGCAGCGCGTGCACAGGATGCACGTGCTCATGTCGTGCTGGATGATCGGGTCGCCGGCGCGGCTGTCGCCGAGTCGCGACGCCAGCGGGCTGCGCTTGGCCGTCGGTACGTCATAGCGTCGCACCAGCTGCTCGAACTCGTTGCGCGCGCCGCCGGCCGGGATCTGCTCAGCCGGGTACCGCTCCAGCAGCATGGTCAGCACGCTGCGGCGGTTCGCCACGGCCGCGTCCGATTCGGTCGTCACCACCATCCCGTCGGCCGCCGGCGTCGCGCACGATGGCAGCAACTTGGCCGCCCCTTCCACCGACACCAGGCAGATGCGGCAGTTGGCCGCACTCGAGAGGCGCGGATACCAGCACAGCGTTGGCACGTCGATCGCCGCCGACCGCGCGGCATCGAGGATGGTCGACCCATCGGCGATGGTTACGGACCGGCCGTTGATGGTCAGCGTTGGCACAAGGGCAACCTCAGGGGAGAAAACGACTGTCTAAAAGTCGACGCGGCACCAGCGATGCGCAATCGCAACACGCGATCCGGAATCACCATCCGCGATGGCGATTCGCCACCCCAATCCTGAGTTCGCGCCGCCACCCTCAACAATCGTCGTCCCGTTTCGTATTTTCCCTTCGGATTCCAATCCCGAAATCCGATCACCGGTGCGTCCCATGCCTACCACTCGACGCGAGTTCATCAGCCAGGCCACGGCCGCCGCGACGCTCGCCACGGCCGCCTGCGCAGGCGCCGTGCCCCCTGCGGCCGCGCCCGCGCCCAGCGCGCCGAATCCGCCGGCCGCACCGCGCGCCGGCGAACAGGACCCGCGGGCGCTCGCCATGCGCGCCCTCGATGCCGCGCGGTCCGCCGGGGCCGACTACGCGGATGTGCGCATCTCTCGCGCGCGCGGCCAGAACCTCTCCACGCGCGAACGCCGCGTGCAGGGCATCAACGAGAGTGACACCTTCGGCTTCGGCGTCCGTGCCCTCGTGGGCGGCTGCTGGGGCTTTGCCGCCTCCAGCGAACTCTCCGTGGATGAAGTCGTGCGCGTGGCTCGGCAGGCCGTGGAGCAGGCGCGCGCCAATCGCGTCGCCCTCGTGAGGGCCGTGGTCCTCGCGCCCTCGCCCACCGTGCCAAGCGGCACGTGGAAGAGTCCGGTCCGCATCGACCCGTTCGACATTCCCATCGAGGAGAAAGTCGCCTATCTCCTCGCCGCCAACGAGGCGGCCCTCAAGGCCGGCGCGGCCTTCGTGAACTCGGGCATGTCGTTCCTGCGCGACGAGAAGACCTACGCCAATACCGACAACTCGGTGACGGTGCAGACCATCTACCGCTCGCAGCCGACCATGAACGTGCAGGTGGTCAACGCCGACCGCACCGACTTTCAGTCGCGGCAGTCCACCGACATCCAGCCGCGTGGCGTCGGCTACGAGCACGTCGTCGACAGCAAGCTCGCGGAACACGCCGCGCGCTGGGCCGACGAGGCCAAGCAGAAGCTCAGCGCCAAGGCCGTCGAACCTGGCCAGTACGACCTCGTGCTCGATCCCACGCACCTCTGGCTCACCATCCACGAGTCGGTGGCCCATCCCACCGAACTCGATCGCGCCTACGGCTACGAGGCCAACTACGCCGGCACGTCCTTCGTGGCGCCGCCCGAAAAAGTGCTCGGTCAGCTCAAGTACGGCTCCGACCTCATGAACATCCAGGGCGACCGTTCGCAGGCGGGATCGCTCGGCGCGTGCGGGTGGGACGACGAGGGGGTCGAACCCGAGACCTTCGACATCATCAAGAAGGGGCTCTTCGTCGACTACCAGACCACGCGCGAGCAGGCGCCCTGGCTCGACTGGTGGTACAAGCAGCAGGGACGCCCCACCCGCTCGCACGGCTGCTCCTACGCGCAGACCTGGGCGCAGGTGCAGTTCCAGCGCATGCCCAACGTCTCGCTGCTGCCGGGCGAGAAGGACCTCGTGTGGGACGACCTCATTGCCGCCACCGACCGCGGCATCGCCATCATCGGCGACGGGTCGTTCTCCATCGACCAGCAGCGGTACAACGCACAGTTCGGCGGCCAGCTCTACTACGAGATTCGCGGCGGCAAGATCACCGGCATGCTCAAGGACGTCGCCTACCAGATGCGGACGCCGCAGTTCTGGGGCGCGCTCGACATGCTCGGCGGCCCGCGGTCGTACTTCCTGGGCGGCGCCTTCGGCGATGCCAAGGGACAGCCCGCACAGGTCAATGCCGTCAGTCACGGATGCCCGCCCACGCGCCATCGCGCCATCAACGTCATCAATACCGGGAGGCGCGCATGAGCGGGCTCCGTACGCTGGCTCCCACCGCGCGCTACCTCGGGCGCGCCGAGTGCGAAGCCATCGCCAAGCGGGTCCTCGGCTTCTCTGCTGCGGACGAGACGCGCGTCACCGTCAACAGCGGCAATGCGGGCAACACCCGTTTTGCCGTCAACCAGATCTCCACCGGCGGCGACAGCTACAATGCCACGGTCAGCGTGCGCGTCGTCATCGGCAAGAAGGTCGCCAGCGCCGGCACCAACCGGCTCGATGACGAGTCGCTGCGGCGCACCGTCGACACCGCCATTCGCATTGCCCGGCTGACGCCCGACGATTCCGAGCTGCTCCCCGAACTCGGCCCGCAGCAGTACGAGGCGTCGCGCGAATGGTTCGACACCACCGCGTCGCTCGATCCCGCGGCGCGCGCCACCGCCGTGCGCACCATCAGTGACCCGTCGCGCGCCGCCGGACTCACATCCACGGGCTTCCTCGAGATCAGTGCCGGGTCGCAGTGCATCGCGAACTCCCGGGGGCTCTTCGCGTGGACGCGACAGTCACAGTGTGCGTTCACCACCACCGTCCGCACCCCCGACGGCACCGGCTCCGGCTGGGCCGGCGCCGACGAGCACGACTGGGCGCGGGTCGATCCTGCCGCGCTCGGCGCGCGCGCCATCGAGAAGGCGCGCCGCTCGATGAACCCCGTGGCCATCGAGCCCGGGCGGTACACCGTGATCCTCGAGCCCACCGCCGTCGCCAACCTTGTGCAGACGCTCGGGAATGCCATGAACGCGCGCAACGCCGACGAGGGGCGCTCGTTCTTCTCCAGGCAGGGTGGAGGAAACAAGATCGGCATGAAGGTCGTAGATGAGCGCGTGACGCTCCTCTCCGATCCCTCCGACCCCGCCTGCCCCGGTGCCTCCTTCGGCCCTGATGGGCTTCCCACGCGCAAGACTACGTGGATCGAGAACGGCATCGTCAAGAACCTCGCCTACGATCGCCTGTGGGCGCAGCGGCAGGGCAAGGAGCCCTCGTCCACCGCCGGCACGCTGCGCATGATCGGCGGCGACGCGTCCATGGATGACCTCATCAGGTCGACCGAGCGCGGCATCCTGGTCACGCGCTTCTGGTATATCCGGCCGGTCGACCAGCGCACTATCCTGTACACGGGGCTCACGCGCGACGGCACGTTCCTCATCGAGAACGGCAAGGTCACGCGCCCCATCAAGAACCTGCGGTACAATGAGTCGCCGGTCTTCATGCTCAACAACCTCGAGATGCTGGGGCGCCCCGTGCGCGTCAGCGCCACCGAGTCTGGCGGGCCCGGCACCGCCATCATCGTCCCTCCCATCAAAGTGCGTGACTTTTCCTTCACGAGCCTCAGCGACGCGGTGTAAATGATCGATCGCAGGGAATTCCTCAAGCACAGCGGCGCCTCCGCCGCCGCACTGGCCGTCATGACGGCCACGCCGGGCCAGCTGTTTGCCGCGCCCGCCCCCGACGCGCCCAGCCTCGCCCGCTTTCAGGACGGCGCCGGCAAAGAGCTGCTGATGGTGGCGCTCACCGCCGCCAAGAGCGCGGGCGCCTCGTACGCCGACGCCCGCATCGGGCGCTATCGCCAGAACTTCGTCGTCACGCGCGAGCAGCAGATCATCAACGTCGTCGACACCGACACGCTGGGCTGCGGCGTGCGCGTGCTCGTTGACGGCTGCTGGGGCTTCGCCGGCACCCGCCTGCTCACGCGCGACGCTGTCGCCGGCGCGGCACGCGAGGCCACCGCCATCGCCAAGGCCAATCGGATCGCGCGTGACCGCCCCATCGAGCTCGCGCCCGCGCCCGCCGTCCCCAACGGTGTCTGGAAGGGCGCGTTCACCACCGATCCGCTGGAAGTGCCGCTCGAGCAGAAAGTCGATCTCCTGCTCAAGGCCAACGCCGAGGCGCTCAAGGTGAAAGGCGTGCGCTTCGTGAACTCCGTGCTCTTCTTCGTCAAGCAGGAGCGCCTCTTCGCCAGCACCGACGGCACGCTCACCGACCAGACCTTCGTGCGCAGCTGGCCGATGTTCACTGCCACGGCGGTCGCCCCCGACTTTTCCGATTTTCAGAGTCGGCAGGGCGTGGAAGCGGCGCCGATGGGGCGCGGCTGGGAATACGTGCTCGAATGCGACCTCGTCGGCAACGCGGGCAAGTGGGGCGAGGAAGCGGTGCAGAAACTCACCGCCAGGTCCGTTGAGGTCGGCAAGTACGACCTCGTGCTCGATCCCTCCAACCTCTGGCTCACCATTCACGAGTCCATTGGCCATCCCACCGAACTCGACCGCGCGCTCGGCTACGAGGCCAACTACGCGGGCACCTCGTTCGTGGCCCCGCCCGAGAGCAAGCTCGGCTCGTTCCGGTACGGCCCCGAGCTCATGAACATCCAGGGGGACCGGTCGCAGCCCGGGGCGCTCAGCACCATCGGCTGGGACGATGACGGCGTGGCCCCTGATGATTTCATGATCATCAAGAACGGCGTCGTCAACGACTACCAGACCACGCGCGAGCAGGCGCCGTGGCTCAAGTGGTGGTACGACAAGCAGGGCGTCGCCACGCGGTCGCACGGCTGCGCCTACGCCGACCACTGGGGGAGCGTTTCGTTCCAGCGCATGCCCAACGTCTCACTGCTCCCCGGCACCAAGGAGCAGGGGTGGAACGACCTCATCGCCGCCACGGATCGCGGCATCGCCATCATCGGCGACGGGTCGTTCTCCATCGACCAGCAGCGGTACAATGCCCAGTTCGGCGGGCAGGTCTACTACGAGATCAAGGGCGGCAAGATTGCCGGCATGCTCAAGGACGTCGCGTACCAGATCCGCACCCCGGACTTCTGGAACTCCATGGACATGATCGGCGGCAAGCAGAGCTACCGCCTCAATGGATCGTTCTTCGACGGCAAGGGGCAGCCCGGCCAGTCGAATGCCGTCAGCCACGGCGCCGTGCCGTCGCGCTTCCGGAACGTCAACGTCATCAACACCGGGAGGAAGGGATGAGCACGTCCACATCGCTGCGCGAGCCCGTGGCCGGCATCCGTGCCGGCAACCCGGCCAGCATCCCGGCTGGCGCCGTCCTCTCGCGGGAGGAGGCGCAGTCGCTCGTCGAGAAGGTCGTGAAGATGTCCCGGGCCGACGCCATCAACGTCACGCTCACCAGCAACTACACCACCAACGTGCGCTTTGCGGCCAACCAGATGTCCACGGCCGGCGCGATTACCAATGCACAGGTGGTCGTCCAGTCGAGCTTCGGACCCAGGCACGCGGTGGTCTCCACGGGCGATCTTGGCGACGAGTCGCTGCGGCGCGCGGTGGAACAGTCGGAAAAACTTGCCAAGCTCAGCCCCGAAGATCCCGAGGCCATGCCCGAGCTCGCGCCCCAACAGTACGCGCCGGTGAACGCCTGGTTCGAGTCCACGGCCAGTGCCACGGCGGCCGATCGCGCCAAGGCGGCGCAGTCGGCGCTCGATCCCGCACGCAAGTCGGGAGACCTTTCGGCGGCGGGATTTCTCGTGACCGGCGGTCAGTGTCTGGCCATCGGAAACCAGAAGGGACTGTTCGCGTACCACCGCAGCACGAGCACCAATTACACGCTGACGGTGCGCACCAACGACGGCACCGGATCAGGGTGGGCCGCTGCCGATCACCCCGATTGGTCGCAGATAGATTTCGCCGCGGTCTCCCGTCGCGCCATCGACAAGGCACGTTTATCGCGCAATCCGAGCGCCATCGAGCCGGGTCGCTACACCGTGATTCTCGAACCGCAAGCGGTGGGAGACCTCGTACAGCTCATCGCGAATTATTCGGATTCCCGCTCTGCCGACGAGGGGCGATCGCCCTTCGTGAAGCAGGGCGGCGGTAACAAAATCGGGGAGAAGATCGTCGATAGCCGAGTGACATTGTACAGTGATCCGGCTGATGCGCAGTTGCTGGCCGCGCCGTTCGATGGGGAAGGTTTCCCTCTGGCGCGACAGACATGGATTGACAACGGCATACTGAAACAACTTTATTACTCACGATTCTGGGCGAAGAAACAGGGACGTGTCGCGACCGGTGCACCATCGTCGATCAAGATGGCTGGAGGCTCCGCGAGCGTCGAAGAAATGATCCGAACCACCGAACGCGGAATTCTGATAACTCGGCTGTGGTACTTGCGCGAAGTCGATCCTCGTACAATCCTGTATACAGGATTGACACGCGATGGAACGTTTTTGATCGAGAATGGAAAGATCGCGCGGTCAGTTCGCAATCTGCGATTCAATGAATCACCGCTGTTTATACTGAACAACCTCGAGATGCTCGGCCGTGCCGAACGTCTCGCCGGAACCGAACAAGGCGGCGATGTGGTGATGCCGTCGATCAAGGTCCGGGACTTCAACTTCACGAGCCTGTCCGAGGCCGTGTAAGAGTTTCCGTTCATGGTGACATGACGGAAAGACCCAGCGATTCACCGGGGAATCGCCAGGGACACACCCTCCTTTCCAGGAGATAGTACAATGGCTGCCAAGAAGAAGGCTGCAAAGAAGGTCGCGAAGAAGCCGGCGAAGAAGGCCGCGAAGAAGAAGTAGTTCTTCCGTTTGAAGCACACAGGGGAGCTGGCTTCGGCCAGCTCCCCTGTGCGCTATTCTGGGGGTTACGGGATCGCGGGATCGCGAGATCGCGAGAGGAACACAAAAGGCCGGCGGGGAAACTCCCCACCGGCCTCTGTCGTACCTTTCTCGCGCTCTCGCGCTCTCGCGCTCTCGCGCTCCGTAGTTCCTCCCCTACGCCGCTACCGGCTTCCCATCTTCCACCGGATACTCAAACCCAGGAACAGGTCCCCAGATGTACGCCGAAAAACGTGGCGGCTCCTCGGCGCGCGGTCCGCGCGAGATGATGATGCCGACCGGCTCCTGCTCATTGATTTCGGACTGACGAATCTGTTCCATGACCTGGTTCCCGACGTCGGGGTTTGAAAATGAGGGGCGATGTTCCACGCGCTTCCATATGGAAGTACACTTGATAGACGTTGCACACAGAGTGCCAGTTTCCTGATGTGCGTAAGACATTGCAAAATAAGAAGTTAGGAGAAAAAAAACCGCCCCGGAAAAGGGCGGTTGTTGCACTCTGACACATCAATCAACAAAGAAGTGTGTCAATTCGTTACGCTACCGCCTTGCGGGCGACAAAGGTCTTCGAGGCGCCCGGGTCCGGCACGATCGAAATCACCCAGCCATCGTACTGTTTCCGGAGTTCCTCTTCGTCGCTCATCGACTGGCCGGCGACAATGGTCTCCACCAGGTGCACTCCACCATCCGTGGTGACGCTCTGCAGCAGTTCGATGACGCGCGACCGTTCCTGCGCGCTCAGGCCGGCAAAGGCCGCCGGCGTGCAGATGACCGCAGACAGGGGTCCGTCGGGAGCCCACGTGTTCAGGTCGATCACCAGGCCGCGCACGCGCTCGTCGAGGCCGACCGATCGGGCCGACTCGAGCATTCGCTCCACCGCATCGCGTTCCGGTTCAATGGCCGTGACGTCGCACCCGTTGGCGGCGAGGAAGAGCGCCGTGCCTTCCATCCGCGCACCCGTTACGAGCACCGACCCACCACCGAGCGAGGGAATGGCGGCCTTCAACGGCGTGTCGGCGCGCAGGCCCCAATGCTCCGGACGCCGGAGTTCCGACGCGTTCCGCTGCCGGTGCTTCCGCCACGTCTCGTACGATGGCAGGCGCAGGCGCTTGGCGATCAGCTTGTCCACTTCGGCGGCCAGCAGCATCTCCGTCAGGCCCATCTGGTCTCCGCTCGTGAGCCGGCGCACCGCCTCGTCGGCGATACTCATCAGGAACGACCGGTTGACCGAGTTCTTGTAATCCTCGATCTCGCGCTCGACGTAGAGCTCGTACTCGTGGCGGAGGGAACGGGGCAGGCGAGTGGTCATGGGCGGGGAATGGGTCTCCTTCCAAGGTAATTTTCTTCTCGCACAAAGCAATTCCTTGCGCGACCCCGTCCCGTGGCAGTCCCTCTACCGTCTACCGTCTACCGTCCACCCTCTACCGTCTACCGTCTACCGTCTACCGTCTACCGTCTAAGGTCTACCCCCCGTTCTCTATCAACAACCCCTTCAGATACCCTGTCTCCGGCACCGTCAGCACCTCGGGGTGATCCAGGGGCTGCCCCGTGAGTGCGCGCAGGATCATCGGCCGCCCGCTGTCGGCTGCCGCGTCGCGCACGACGTCCAGGAACATCGCCTTGGTCACGTGATAGCTGCAGCTCGCCGTGAAGAGCAGCCCGCCGGGGGCCAGCAGCCGCATGGCGCGCAGGTTGAGCTCCTTGTAGCCGCGCAGGGCGCCGGCAATCGACCCGCGGTTCTTGGCCAGCGCAGGCGGATCGAGCGCGATGACGTCGTACCGATCGCCGCGTACCACCGACTCCCTCAGGAACTCGAACGCGTCGGCCTCCACGCACGCGAGGGTCGTGATGCCATTGCGGTCGGCGTTCACCCGGGCCCGCTCCAGCGCGCCGGCTGAGGCGTCCACTGCCGTCACCGACTCGGCGCCGCGCGCCAGGTGCAGCGCGAAGCTCCCGTGGTAGCTGAAGACGTCGAGGGCGCGGCCGCGGGCGTGTGCGCCCAGCAGCACACGATTCTCGCGCTGGTCGAGGAACGCACCGGTCTTCTGCCCGGTCCACGGGGCGGCGAGGTACGTCACGCCGTGCTCGTTCACCTCGATCTCTTCCGGAACCGTGCCGGACAACAGTTCAACCTGCTTGGACAGTCCCTCGCGTGCACGCACGGAGGCGTCGTTGCGCGCCAGGATGCCGTCGGGCGCCACGAGCTCATTCAGCACGTCCACGATGACCGCTCGCTGCGCCTCCAGCGCCGCCGACAGCAGCTGCACCACGAGCCATCGGTCGTACTTGTCCACCACCAGAGCGGGCAGCCCGTCGCCTTCGCCGTGCACCAGCCGGCAGGCGTTGGTCAGCGTGGCGAGCGGCGCGCGCCGGGCAATCGCGTGCGCGAGTCGGGCCCGCCACCATGAGCGGTCGATGGCCGCCTCGGAGTCGCGGTCCACGCGCCGCAGTGCGATTTCCGATTGTGGGCTCCACCACGCCCATCCCAGGGGCTGTCCGCGCGGATCGGCCATGCGGACCGCGCCCGCGGGCACGTTGGGCGCCTCTGCCAGGTCGCTGCGGAAGACCCACGGATGTCCGCCGGCCAGGCGCTTGGCCCCACGGGAGGTGACGACGGCGATGGAGGATGGCATGGAAACAAACTACACCGATGCGGTCGCAGTTTCCCCCGTCGCGGTTTCCCTTGCCGTTCGCCCCCCGCCGCCGCACCATTCCCGCATGCCCATGATCGCCCTGCGCGGCGCCACGACGGTCGATGCCGACGACCCTTCGCTGTTGGCCGAGGCCACGCAGGAACTCCTGCGTGCGCTGCTGGAGCGCAACGCGCTGCAACCCGCGCAGGTCGTCAGCGCGTTCTTCACGTGCACGGCCGACCTGACCAGCGCGTATCCGGCGCAGGGGGCGCGCGATATGGGATGGCGGCACGTCCCCATGCTGTGCGCGGCCGACCTGCCGGTGCGGGGCGCCTTGCCGCGCTGCATTCGCGTCCTGCTGCATGTTGACATCGCGCCGGGGCACGCCGCGCGCCACGCGTACCTGCGGGACGCGGTGTCGCTGCGTGGTGATCTCGAGGACGCCGCGCCGTAGCTCGGCAGTGCTGTGTTACGGCTGCGGCGGCTTGCGGGGCGCCCTGACGATGGGTGGCACCGACTCGATGGGCGCGCCCGACGCACGGGTAGCGGAGTCACGCGCGGCGCGCATGGCGCCCAGCTCGCGTGCCGCGGCGTCAACGCTGGCCGCCGAACGCACCAGGCGGATGGCCTCGAGGTGCTCGCGGTACGTCGTACGGAACTCGTGGTGTCCGTCGGGATGCGCCACGAAGAACCGGTACGGCACCTTGGCCGGATGCAGCGCGGCTTCGAGACTCGACTTGCCCGGCGATCCAATGGGACCCGGCGGCAGCCCGAGCACGCGGTAGGTGTTGTACGCCGACGCGACCTTCAGGTCCTTGTAGTAGACGCGCCCCGGGAGTTTGCCCAGCGCGTAGGTGACCGTGGGGTCGGCCTGCAGCGGCATGCGCGTCTTCAGGCGGTTCAGGTACACCGCCGCTACCACCGGCCCTTCCTCGCGCCGCCGTACCTCGCGCTCCACGATGGATGCCAGGGTCACCGCGTCGTGCCGTGAGAGCTTGAGGCTGTCGAGCGCGCCCTGCCATTCAGGATTCCAGACCTGCTGGAACCGCCGCACCATCGCCGTGATCGCCTCGGTGGGCGTCGTGCGATCGGGGAACTGGTAGGTGTCGGGGAACAGGTACCCCTCGAGCGTGGGCGTCGGGATATCCAGCTCGCGTCGCAGGGTCGAGTCGCGCACCGCCGCGTCCAGCGAGTCCAGGGAGACGCCGAGCGCCTCGGCGAGCAGCGGCACGATCTGGTTGATCCCGTATCCCTCGGGAATCGTGACCGTGTGCACGATGCCGCGGCCGCGGCGAAGATCCTCGAGCAGTTCGTTCCAGCTCGCGCCACGCGCCAGCACGTACGTGCCGTACCGCATGGAGCGGTCGCGCCCGCGCAGCTTGGCGTATGCGCCGAACATCCGGGCGTTGCGCACCAGCCCGTGCGCGGCCAGCGACTCCGCGGCCACGCGGAAGGTCGCGCCCTTGGGGATCGTCACTTTCTGCGTGGCGCCCCGCGGGTTCGTGCACGCCGCGACGACAAACACCACCAGCATGGCCAACAACCGGAACACGCTACGAAGCATCGTCGTCCCCCGAATGCTCTGCCGTCTCCCGTCCACCGTCTGCCGTCTGCTGCCCGTCGTTCCACAACCGGTCACCGTACGCCAAGGCCTGCTCCAGCAGCACCGTGGCCGCCAACGCGTCCACATCGCCCTTGCGGCCCCGCGTGGACCC
>CANNKR010000054.1 GCA_947504615.1 Gemmatimonadota bacterium
CTACCACCTGCTCGATGTCCGACAGCGACTTCAGGTAGCCAAGACCGCGCACCATGTACTCGCGCTCACTCAGTTCCAGCACCATGGCGCCCACGTCGGCGTTGGCGTTCTGCACGGCCGTCATGACGGCGTTGATCGAAAGCCCGTACGCCTGCAGCCGCGCCGGATCGACGTCCAGTTGATACTGCTTCTCGAAGCCGCCGACGCTCGCCACTTCGGCCACGCCCGACACGGCCGTGAGCGCGTAGCGCAGGTACCAGTCCTGCACGGCGCGCAACTGCGCGAGATCCATGCGTCCCGTCGTGTCTTCCAGCGCGTACTGATATACCCAACCGAGGCCGGTGGCGTCGGGGCCGAGCGTGGGCGCGACGGTGGACGGCAGCTTGGTGCGCAGACCATTGAGTGTTTCCTGCACTCGCGCCCGCGCCCAGTACAAGTCGGTGCCGTCGTCGAAAATCACATAGACGAATGACACGCCGAAGAACGAATACCCGCGCACCGTGCGGGCGCCCGGCACCTTCAGCAACTCGGCGGCCACCGGAAAGGTGACCTGGTCTTCCACGATGCGTGGCGCCTGTTCGTTGAAGTCCGTCTGCACCACCACCTGCACGTCGCTGAGGTCTGGCAGGGCCTCGAGCGGCGTGTGCCGCAGCGCCCAGCCGCCGCCCACCGCCAGTACCAGCGTGAGCAGGATCACCAGTGCGCGGTTGGTGACCGACCATTGAATGAGTCGTCGCAGCATGGCTCAGTTTCCCGGTGGGCGCTTGCGCGGCGTCGCGGGTGGCGTTGCCGCCGGTGCCGCCGGTTTTGCCGCCGCCGGTGCGGCGGGCTTCATGCCCGGCATGTTCTTCATGTCGTGTTTCATGCCGGGCATGTCTGGCATATCGGACATGTCCTCCATCCCGGGCATGTCCGCCATGGGCGCCTTCTGTGCAGCCGGCTTGGCGGTGGCGGGCTTGGTGGTGGCCGGCTTGGCATCACTGGGCGACGGCTGGGTTGGCTTGGCGTCGAGCCGCTTGGGTGCGGTCATGTCCATCCCGGGCATGTCACCCATGCCGCCCATGGCCGTCCCCAGATTCGACTCGGCGTCCACCAGGAATGTGGCTGACGCCACGACCACGTCGCCGTGATTGAGGCCGCGCAGCACCTGCACACGCGTGTCGTCGGAAAGGCCCAACTCCACCTGCCGCGGTTCCAGGCGTCCGTCGGCGCGACGCACGAACACGAGCGATCGTTCGCCCGTGGAAAGCACGGCGCCGCGCGGCACGACCAAGGTCGCGGCAGGCTTGGCCGCCGTCAGGTGCAGCGTGGCGAACATTCCAGGTCGCAGTTGGCCACCGGGGTTGCCGATCGCAATGCGCACGCGGGCCGTGCGGGTGGCTGGGTCGAGCACCGGTTCGAACGAGGCGATGCGCCCGGTACGCTGCACACCGGGAAGTGCGCGGAACTCCACGCGCACCTCCTGTCCCACGTGAACGAGCGGCATGTCCTGCTCGAACACATCGCCCTCGACCCAGAGCTGACTCAGGTCGGCCACGCGAAACAGTGCCTGCCCGGCCATCACCTGCTGGCCAGCCACAACATTCTTCTCGATCACCACGCCCGATACGGGCGCGCGCACCGTCAGGGTGCGCTGCGAAGATCCGCGGCGCTCGATGGCGGCGATGTCGGCCGAATCGATATCCCAGTTCTCGAGGCGACGGCGCGCGCTGGCCGCCAGATCGCCCGCACCGGTCGCCGCGTCGGATGCACCGCGCACGAGCGTCGCCTGCAGCCGGCGCGCGACGAGCAGTTCTTCTTCGGCCGCGACAAGCATCGGGGAATAGAGGGCCAGCAGCGGTTCGCCGCGCTGAATCACGCGTCCCACGAAGTCGGCGTGCAGCCGCTCTACCAGGCCGTCCACCTTGAGTGCGATGCTCGCGATGCGTGTTTCATCGGCGGCGACTTCACCCACCAGTTGCACGTCACGGTCGAGCGTCGCATGCACGGCGGTGGCGAAGGTGATGCCAATACGCTTGGCATCGTCGGCACTGACGGTCACCGGTCCGCCACCCATGGCGGCGGTCATCTTGGAATGGTCGTGACCCGAGGCCACTGGGGCCGGGGCGGCACCGCGCGTGAACCACCACGCCGCGGTAAGGGCGGCAGCGACGGGAATGAGCAGCAGCGCGCGACGCGCCGGCGAAGAAGAAGTGGTCACGGGTGGCGCTCCGGCATGAGGGGGACGCCAAACCAGGCACGTCCGGTCAGTCGTTCGATGCGGGCCAACGCGCGGGCTTCATCGGCGCGGGCAGTGATGTGGGCAATGCGGGCGACGTTCTCGGCCATCAGGGCGTCGAGTGCGACGTCGATCGGTCCGGTGCCGGCGCGGTAGGCCGAGTTGGCGCTTTCCAAGACCGCGTGGAGCTGCGGCAGGAGCGTGGTGGCATACAAGCGTTGCAGCGTCCGCGATCGCTCGAGCGCCGCCAAGGCCTCGCTGACTCCGGCACGATTCTCTGCCATCGCGCTGCGCGCCTCGGCTTCGACCATCCGGCGCATCGCTGACGATTCTTCGATCATCTGCAACTGGCGTTGCCGTGCAAAGATGGGAATCGACGCGCCCGCCATCAGGCTCACCATCTGCTCCGATGATCCCGGGCGCCGCCCCAGCTGCAGCCCCACGTCGAGTTCGGGCCAGCGCTCGCGACGCGCCACGGCTTCCATGGCGATGGCGGCGTCCACGCTGTGATGGGCGGTGACGACATCGGGGCTCGCGACCGTCGACGAGACTGCCATCGGCGCGGCCGGCCCGGCGGGGAGTTCCGGATGCAGCGCATCCGCATCGAGCGGCTCGTCGAGCATCGCCGACAGTCCGGCGGCGGCGGTGCGCCGCATGCCGTCCATCGTCAGCCACTCGGCGGTCATTCGTGTCAGTTCCGCCTGGGCGCGCAGGACGTCCGCCTGCCGTGCCTGGCCGGCGCCGTACATCGCGTCGGCCGCCGCCGCGCTCTCGCGCAGCAGGGTCCGGGTTTCATCCATCACCCCGCGGGCCGCATCGGCCTGCCACCAGTCGGCGAGCATCGAGGCCGCGTCGCGTCGCACCGCAAAGCGCTGCGCGTCGATGCCTGATTCCGCCGTGCGCGCCCGCGCCTCGGCTGCCCGTGCCGCCGGTCGCCGCGTGGCGAGTGGCAGCATCTGCATCACCGTGAGCTGGTCCATGGCCAGGACACTCATGGTGGACAAGTTGGGGAGCATGCGATTCATCACCGCCAGCTGGGCGCGAGGGTCTGGAAGCGCGGTCGCCGGGCCAATCCGCGCGCGCGCAGCCTGTGCGGCGGCACGTGATGCGGCCAGCATCGGGTTGGTGCGTTCAAGACGTTCAACGACGTCAGCGAGCGTCAGCGCGGTGCGCGGCGTGGCGCGCGGAGCGGCTTGCGCCTGTTGGGCGGCGAGTGCCGCAGGGGCGATCAGCAACAGCGCGAACAGGCGCGTGCGGCCAAGCGCGCCACAAGTGGCGTGCAAGAAGTGTCGGAACATGGAGCACAGGGGAATCCGGTCAGCCGACGCTCAGGTGCGTTCGGCTCCTGCCCGTATCAGGTACGGGCGCGGTTCACCCTAGACGCGCGGAGGGGGTGGCTCCGGGGGATGCACAACCGAGGCCCAGCGGGACGCGGTGGTCACGGGCAGGACCGCTGGTGCGCCGGCCGACGTCAAGACGATAAACGGGACCACGGCGACCACAGTTGGCGCGGGACACCCTGTGCCCGCACACTCGCTCATCGGCGTGGGGCAGCACGGCATGTTGTGCTTGCGTGGCGTTTGGGGCGCCTGAGGCGCCTTGGGGGCCGGCATGTGATGCCCGGCGTGCGCCATCGGTGCCGTCGGTGCCGTCGCCGTCGTTTCCGTGGGGCACGCGCGCGCCGGTGCTGCCAGCATCAGGTGCAGGCAAGCGAGCGCGAGGGCGCCACGAAGGAAGCGAGAGGGTAGTGACACGCTGGGACGGATTTCCACACCCGATATTGTCGGTTGTTCCAAATGAGGCCTATCGGGGATCAATTGGCAAGGCGTAAGGAAATACCTGAAAGTGGTAAATATCTACCCTATTTAGCGGTGATCCCGTCAGGAACCCGGCGTGGCACGGAGGCGGAAACGATTTTGTGGCGCCGCAATTGAAGATTTCGGATACCGCTTCCGATCCTTTACAGTGCGGCCCGTGCGGCCGCCGGGGATCGCGAAGGTGGAGCGCGTGAGCCGGCGGTTGTACGGACCGCGCCACAATTTCCGGCTCAGTCCGTCCCGGTGCGCCCACGGCGCGCGCGGGATTTGTTCTTGCCCGGCGCTGGTGAATCGCCGCACCGGTGCGCGCGAAAATCCACGGGACGGCAGCGGAATGCCCACGCCTGCCAGAACCCCTTCTTCGCCCCCTGCGCCGTGCGCTCGGCGCGCTGCATGCGCTCCAGATAGCGCACGTCTTCATAGGCGAGCACCACGGCCCACCCGTTGGCGACCATCCGCTCGTTCACCAGCACATTCCCCGCCCACGCATACGCGAGCGTGCGTCCGTAGCGGTCCGTCGGGTTGCGGTCGAGTTCCAGGCGCAGCACCGTGCCCGGCCCGGCCAGCGTCTCCAACTGGCGCTTGGCCATCAACCCCCACGGCTTCTGCTGCAGCTCGGGCGTGTCCATGAGCAGCAGCCGCACCTTGCGACCGTCGGTGCACGTCAGCGAGTCGCCGTCGGCAAGGCGTGCCACCACGCACACGGCGGCCGATGGTGGCAGCGCCTGCGCCCACAGAACCGACTGGCCGCTCCCCGGCAGGGAAGCGGCCAGCACGGCCGAGAGCCAAATCCTGCGTGAAGCCATTCTGTTACGGGACCAATCCCGCGAGTGCCGCGATCAGCCGCAATGCCCACTGCGGTCCAGCGTACCCCGCCGGGCCGTCCTGATACCATTCGCTCACCGAATGCGCGCCGCCGCCATTGCCGCCGCCATCAATGGTGATCCCCGGTACGCCAATGGAGATGGGATAGTTGGCATCGGTGCTCGAGGCCCCCAGCGAGGGCTGGAAACCCACGCGGTGCGCCGTCGCGAGCGCGGCCCGCACCAGAGGCGCCGAATCGGACTGTGCGCCCGTGGGGCGGATGCCGATGGTGTCGATGCGCACGGAAAGTGCCATCGACGAGTTGGGCCAGCGCGCCTTTTCGGTGGTCACGGCCTCACTGATCGCGCGGCGGATCTTCGCGTCGACCTTGGCCAATTCTTCGGCTGACTCGCTACGCATGTCCACGTCCATCACCGCCTCCATGGCGATGGAGTTGACCGACGTGCCACCCGAGATGATACCGACGTTGAACGTCGTGCGCGGTGATGTGGGCACCTGGATGTCGGCGATGCTCGCCATGGCGCGCCCCATCGCGTGGATCGGGTTTGGCATGCCGAACGCGCCGTAGCTGTGCCCGCCGGGGCTCTGGAAATGCACGGAGTAGCGGTTGCTGCCCACCGCGCGACTCGTGATGTCACTACCGGTGCCGTCCACGGAGATGAAGAAATCCACCTTCCCCTTGTGCGTCGTGCCCAGCAGGTGCCGCGTGCCGCGCAGGTTGCCTGCGCCTTCCTCGCCGACGTTGGCCACGAAGATGATCCGGCCGGCGAACTTCACGCCGGCCTGTTTGACGGCACGCGCGGTGGAGAGCACGACCACGAGTCCGCGGCAGTCATCCGCGATGCCGGGTCCCTTCAGGCGATCACCGTCACGGGTCACCTTCACCACCGTCCCCTCGGGGAAGACCGTATCGAGGTGCCCGGCCAGCATGACCGTGGGGCCCTTGGCGCTGCCGGCCAACTCGGCCACCACGTTCCCCACCTCGTCGAGGTGCGCGTCGGCATAGCCGAGGGCGAGCATCTCGCGGCGGAACGCCTCCCCGCGCACGCGCTCCTTGAACGGCGGAGCGGGGATCTCGCAGAGTGCGATCTGCTTGTCCAGCGTCCACGCATTGTTGGTTTTCAGCGACTCGAGCGCACGCGCGAGGGCGGGCGGATCGGCGGGGGCGTTCTGCGCCATGAGCGCGAAGGGAACGGCGACGAGGGCGAGCAGGGAAGGGCGCATGGCGGTTGGCAGAAGGTGAAACGCACGAAGGGCGGTGGATTGGCCACCGCCCTTCTTACGTTAGCACCGTGTCGGGCG
Source organism: Gemmatimonadota bacterium (assembly GCA_947504615.1). Lineage (GTDB taxonomy): Bacteria > Gemmatimonadota > Gemmatimonadetes > Gemmatimonadales > Gemmatimonadaceae > PNKL01. The sequence goes on from CANNKR010000054.1 coordinate 6,163, forward strand.
CTGGATTAGTGGCGGGCGTTCAGCGGCTGCACGGGCCGGGCGTTTTCTCCGAGCACCTTGATCAGTCGCTGCAGTTGCCGCCTCGAGGCCTGAACGGGGCGTTCGCGCACCACCCACTGCACGCCTTCGGTGCAAGGCGGCGTCGTGAGGGAGCCGTGGTACAGGAAGAAGTTCTCGTTGCCTTCCTTGGCTCCCAGTAGCGTGCCGATGCTTATCGGACTGTCAAACTTCACGCTGTCGCCGGCGACCACCGGAAGGCGTGCGAGGAGCGGCTCGAGCGCCGGATTGTCGGCGGTGCTCTCTGAAAAGAAGATCCCCAGCACGGCAAGCGTTCCCTTGGCCCCCTTGTGCACCAGGTGGAGTTCCGCCGGAAAGGCCTTGCCCTTCACCGTGTGCTCGCTGGGGTGGTGGAAATGGAACTGCAGCGACTTGAATGGAATGCCTTCGAGCGTCAGCGTGCTTGCCTGATCGAGCGCGGCCTGGACGGTGTGGCCATTGTGGAAGAGCACGAACGTGGAGCCCGTAAAGCGCTCATCGAGCGCGCCGCGGGCCACCGCCACGGGACCCCCGAGGTCGATCGGCGACTGTTCCTTGCCGGCGGAGCAGGCGCTGTACGAGGCATCGAGCGAACCCCAGTACGCCGGTCCTTCTTTCCCCTCGTACTTCCAATGGGGTGCCTTGTGCGTCTGGGCGGCCATCGGGAGGGCGCCCGCGCTCATCGCAATGGCAGCGGCAACGAGCAGGCGGATACGCATGGTCGTGGATCCTGTTGAAGATCTTGAAGACGGGACAAACGCTGTCGATTAGTTTCGGCAGGGCGCCACCGCATATTGAGCAGTCCCCGTGACAGAACCGATCCAGACACGCCATATTGCCAAAAGGCACCCCAAACCCCGCACCCGCTCCCCCCCCCCGCATGGTCTCCCGTCCCTGGCTCGCGCACTACGATCCGGGCGTCCCCGCGACGCTCGGCGAGTACCCCCGCCGCACGCTCCTCGACTACATCGACGATGGGTTGCTGGAGCGGCCCGACAATCCGGCGCTCCTGTTCAAGGGGCGCGCCATGTCGCTGCGCGAACTCGACCAGGCGAGCACGGCCTTTGCCAACGCGCTGACCGCACTGGGGGTGACCAAGGGCGATCGCGTGGCCGCGATGCTCCCCAACTCGCCGCAGTATTTCATTGTGGAACTCGGCGTGTGGAAGCTCGGCGCCATCCTCGTGCCGCTGAACCCGATCTACACCGAAGAGGAACTGGTCGGGCCGCTCATCGACACGTCGCCCAAGGTGCTGATCACGCTCACGCCGTTCTACGCACGGGTAAAGGCGGTGCAGGCGCGCACCGGCGTGACGCACGTGATTGCCACGAGCATCAAGGAATACTTTCCGTCGATGCTGCGCACGGTGTTCACGCTGTTCGCGGAAAAGCGGCTCGGGCACCGGGTTGCGCTGCAGCCGGGCGACCTCTGGTTGCAGGACTTGCTGGCCGAAAACAGGAGCGTCTCGCGCCCGGCATTTCGCCCGTCGCCTGACGACGATTGCCTGATCCTGCTCAGCGGTGGCACCACCGGCACGCCCAAGGGCGTGCGCGTGCACCATCAGGGGCTGGTGATTACCGGACTCCAGGTGCGCTCCTGGTTTGCCAACGAGTTCCGTCCATGGATCGACGTCTACATGCTGCCGCTTCCCATGTTCCACTCGTACGGCGCCTGCGGCGTGCAGTCGGTCTGTTTCATCGGGCACAATCCCATTGCCCTGGTGCCCAACCCCCGCGATCTCAACGACACGGTCAAGACGTTCCAGAAGGTGCAGCCGGCCATCTTCTGCGGCGTGCCGACGCTCTACAACGCGCTGCTCAACCACCCGGATGTAAAGAGTGGCAAGGCGAAGTTCGGGAAGCTGCGGGCCTGCGTGTCCGGTGCGGCGCCGCTGCTGGCCGAGACCAAGAAGCGGTTCGAGGCAGCCACCGGGGCGCGCATCGTCGAGGGCTATGCGCTCACCGAGACACTGCTGGCGGCGACGATCAACCCGATTCGCGGCGTGCAGAAACTCGGGTCGGTGGGGATGCCCTTCCCCGATGTCGATGTGATGATCGTCGACGCCGAAGATGGCATGAAGATCCTGCCGGCCGGCGAAGTGGGGGAGATCTGCATCTACGGACAGCAGATCATGCGTGGCTACTGGAACAACGCTGACGAGACGGCGCTGATGCTGCGCGTGGGCCCCGACGGTCGCCAGTGGATCTACAGCGCCGACCTGGGCTACATGGACGAGGACGGCTGCGTCTTCATCGTCGATCGCAAGAAGGACCTCATCAAGCCGGGCGGCATGCAGGTCTGGCCGCGCGACATCGAAGAGGTGATCCAGGCGCACCCGGCGGTGGCCGAGGTGGGCGTACGCGGCTTCCCCGATGATTACAAGGGAGAGATTGCCGTGGCGTTCGTGGTCTTGCGCCCGGGGGCGAAGGCGACGGCCGAGGAACTGCGTGAGTACTGCAAGCAGCATCTCGCGTTCTACAAGGTGCCCGGCAAGGTGCAGTTCCGCACGGAGCTGCCCAAGTCGCTGGTGGGCAAGGTGCTCCGCCGCATGCTCACACTCGACGAGGCGCCGGCTTCATAGGCGCGGCGGTACGCCCGGACGTGCAAACGGCGCGACTAGAACTCGCGCCGTTTCATTTCCTTGAAGAAAGCCTGATTGTCGTGGTCTTCTTCGGCGCGCTTGGGCGCGGTCTTGTCGTACGTCTTGCCGAACTCTTCGCGGGGCTTCAGCGGCCCCGCCTTGGCAAGTTTCTTGAGCAGCTTCTGTACTTCCTGGTCGCGCGGATTGGCCATGGTACCCGGTCGCTAAGGGTCGTGGCCGGAATCTAAGCGGACTCCGGGCGAAATGCTGGTGGTGGCCCCTCAGGGGGCGCCGCCATGCCGAAAGGGGGAAATCCCCGACAGATAAACGGTATGTTATATACTACTTCTAAATCAGACACTCCTGCTACCCACATCAGGACCTCCCAATGACCACCAAGACCGATACGCCGGTGACCGGCGACCTGACGCTCAACGATATTGCCGCCGCCGTGCCGCGCGCGCTCGAAGTGTTCGCGCGCCACGGCCTCGACAGCTGCTGCGGTGGCGCCAAGCCGCTTGCCCTGGTCTGCGAGAAGCACCATCTCGACCTGGATGCAGTGCTGCAGGAAATCCGCGCCCTCGCCTAGCACTCCACTATCTACCGTCTACCGTCTACCGTCTACCGTCTATTCCATGGATTGGTTCGTCCGCTACTTCATCAAGAGCGCCCTCGTGTCGCTCGGGCTCGGCATCGTGATGGGCATCTGGCTCGCCCTCGTGCCGGCCGCGATCCTCTATCGCCCGGCGCACGTGCACCTGAACCTGCTGGGCTTCGTCTCGATGGTCATCTTCGGCGTGGCGTACCACGTGATCCCGCGCTTCACGGGGCATCCGCTGCACAGCACCGCCATTGCCGGTGTGCACTGGTGGTCGTCCAACGTCGGCCTGGCCGTGCTCGTCACCGGCTTCCTGCTGGCGCCGACTCAGCTGGCCGCCTCGCGCTGGGTCGTCGGTGCGGGGTCGCTGCTGGCAGCCGTCGGGGCGTTCCTGTTCATCTACAACCTGTGGCGCACGCTGGACGGCACGGGACCGAAGCCTCGGCGCGATGACGGCCAGGGACGGCGGCTCCCGACGTCGGGATAGCAACCCGCCGGGATGGTCGCTAGGCGGCCAGCGTCTCCACCTGCACGTCGACCTCGATCCCCTCGCGCACGCTGGCCGTCACCACGCAGAACTCCTCGAAGATCTCGAGGCACCGTGCCATGCGTGCGTGCTGGTCGGCAGGCACCGACGGCGCCAGCCGCACGGCCACCTTGGTCACGCGCAGTCGCCCCTTGGCGTTCCGCCCGTTCGTGACGTGCACGTCGGCGCGCAGCGTGGGCACGTCAACGTGCGCCTTGCGCAGGCAGAACAGCAGGCTGGCCCCCAGACAACCGGCAATCGAGGCGGCGAGCATGCGCGACGGGTTTGGCCCTTCGCTGTGCCCCAACGGTGGCGTCTCGTCGATGGTCATCGGCGGGATGCCGCCGTCCTCGCCACCGAAGTCGACGGTGAAGGCGTAGCCATCGCGCAGCGCGAGGGTGAACGAAATGCCGGGTTCTTCAATCACGAGTCGGGTCCGAAAAAGGAATTGCCTGGTCAGGGCAGCAGCACCAACGATCCAACCAGCGCGGCCAGCATCACGGTGAGTGCCAGCAACGTCCATCGGCGGAACGCGCCGCGCCCGATGACGAGGGCGACACCGATCTTCAGCACCGTGTTCGAGACGATGCCCACCCCGATGGCGCGCGCGGCCACGGCGGCAAAGGCGCCATCGCCAGAACGCGTCATCGCCACGGCCAGCGCATCCACGTCCGTGGCTCCGAACAGCGCGGCCGACGTGTACACGCCCGCATCGCCGAATCGGTGCCGCACGATCGTCACCAGCAGCAACACCAACTGGAAGGCCACCGCCATCTGCAGTGCCGCGCCGAGGCGCAGCGGGCTGAGTTCGCTCGACGCGGCCGGCGACGCGGCCGCCTGATGCGTACGGCCGGTCCACCACGTGAAGGCGACGCCGGCCGCACACGGTGCCACGAGATACGGCAGCGCGGCCAGCGCCACCTCGTGATTGAGCAGCGTGACGACGACGAGGACGCGCGGAAACAGCACGGTGCACGCGGCGATGACACCGGCGGCATACGCATCGCCCATCGACGCGTCACGGCGGCTTTCGCGAGCGAAGCCCCACGTGACGGCCGTCGATGACACCACGCCGCCCAGCGCGCCGGTCACGGCGTACCCGCGTTCCACGCCGACGAGCCGACGCGCCACGTGGCCGCCGAAGTTCAGCGCCGAGATGAGCAACACGAAGATCCAGGTGCCGCGCGGCGTGAGGGCGCCAACTGGGCTGGGCAGCGTGGCGGGCAGGAGCGGCAAAATGACGAGTGCCAGCACGGCGAAGTGCAGCGCGGCGCGCATTTCGGCGGGATCGAGCCGGTTGACCCACGTGTGCAGGCGCCGCTTCTCGGCGAGCACGAGCACCACCAGCGCGCCGGCGCCACTCGCCAGCCGCAGCGCACCGCCGCCGGCCAGCATCCCCAGCGCCAGCACCACCAGTGCCGCGGCTTCGGTGGTACCGTCCACCGCGTCAGCCGTGCCGCGGCGCGCGCTCATCACGTACGCGCCCACTGCCAGCAACGCCCCCGACGCTACCAGTGCCGTGCCGACCAGCGCGGCGTCGTTCGCCACGAACAGTCCGCCAAGTCCGCCGAGCAGGCCGATGAGCAGGAAGGTGCGTGTGCCGGCGAAATGCTGGTGCGGGCCCGACGCGTGCCCCGACCGCTGACGCTCGATGCCCACGGCGAGGCCCACGAGTCCGGCCACCGCCAGCCGGGCCGCGGTGTCGAGAGAGTCAGGGAAGACGGGGGATGGCATCAGCGCACGGCCTCGCGCCCGTCCTCAGCTGCCGGTCTTTTTCTTCACCATCTCGCTGATCAACTGCTCGAGCTCGCCTTGCGAGGAGCAGTTCACGCTTGCTTCACGCGAGTAATTGGGTGATTTGCCCGTGGCATCGATGCGCGTGATCAGGTTGTAGCCGGCTTTGGGGTGCTTCACGTAGTAGCTCGAGATGGACATCATGATGTCATACGTCTCGGCATTGGGCATTCCCTGCAACTCGCCACAGTTCAGGATGCGCTGCATCGGCAGCTTGCCGATGCGCCGTCGCGTCTTGAAGGTCTCGTTGGCGATCAGGTGGCTGGCGTCCACGAGCGTCGTGGCCGGGATGCCGAGTTCGCGATACACGGACTGAAGCGCTGGCCACGCCGAGTCGATGGGCGCCAGGATTTGTACGGTCATCCCGGAGTTCACGCTCACCGTGTTGATGTTCAGCTGGCCGCCGCCCGTCGTGATCACCCGCTGCGTGACTGGCGTGACCGTGACCGGCGGGGCCGTGTTGATGGCCGCCGGCTTGCCACTGGCGCACCCGAGAGTCGCCAGCAGGGCGAGGCCGGCACAGGGGACAAAATAGCGGGTCACGAATTATCTCCGGAGGATGGACGATACCATACCATGCGCTCGCCGCAGGGGTTCCGGCAACTTAACGGATTTCTCGAAGTGCTCGCTGATGGCCCGGGGCGCTCGCCTGACGTCCGATTACCAGTCCGCCGACGCCGTCCACAGCAGGAATACGGCGCATCCGGTGCTCCGGTATTCCGGCGGGGCGTCCACACCGGCGGCGTAGCGCTCGATCGCGCGCCATGAGGCGCGCGGCTGGGCCAGCGCAAACTCGCGTTCCACCGGCCGGCCGTCGAGCCACCATCGGCACGTGCCGGGGGGCGCATGCTGTGCCAGAGTCGCGGTATCGGCCTCCAGCGCCTCGCCGTCCAGTACGACTTGCCCCGTGCGGCCGCGCCGTTCCTCGAAGCGCAGGCGATCGCTCCCCGCCGACATTCCGGTGTCCTGATCACGGAGCGGGCGGAGTGTCACGTGCACGTCGTCGTTGCCGCTCCACGCGGGCGCCACCCACGGGTGATACCCCGCCGCACGAACGTCGAGTGTGCGCGTACCGGCAGGCACCTGGGTCAGTCTGAACGCCCCCCAGGCATCGGTCTCGGCGTCGATCCCGGTGTCCACCATAGACACTCGCGCACCACGAACCGGGCGGCCATCGCCGTCGCGCACGGTGCCGCCGATGTTGGCGACGCCGGGGGCCAGCAGGACGTCGAGCATCGCGATGCCGCGCGCGCCGATGCGGAACAGGACCGACCCACCGCGTGCGACATCGGGCGTCGTATCCCGTACCGTGAGGTGCACCCAGGCGCCCCGGGAGACGCCGCAGGCCACCCAGGCTTCGCTGTCGGTCAACGGGCTTGTCCGCACGGACGGCGCCGCGCGGCCCGCGTCGCCTTCCGCCAGCCAGCGAAGGGAGATTTCCACGTGGAGGCGCTTGGTGTCCGACGATCGCACGGCTCCGTACGCCACCGTCGGTGACAAGCTGTCCGGCGTCTCCGCGCAGAATCGCGGCCGGAGCGTCGCAAACGAGGGTGTGACGAGTTCGATACTGGCTGACGCGCCGGCAAAGACGCGGACCATCGATCCGAAATCTGAAAATCCCAGTGAATCGAGCGCGGCATGATGAAACCCGATGGCCCATTCGCCGGGGGGAATGCTATCCAGGACAAATCGTCCGCCGCTGTCGGTGCGGGTGACGCGTCCGGCCTGGGGAATACTCACCGTCGCGCCAGGCAGGGGTGCGCCGAGCAGCGAGTCGATGACGATGCCGCGCACCCGTCCCATGCGCGCCGGCGCGCGTCCCTGCGACCACAGGGACGGGGCCAACCCGGCGAGTGCCAGCACGAGGAAGAGGAACGGACGGGGCTGCCGCACGGAGATCCAAGAGGAGAAGACTTGGCGGAAGCTTGGCGGTCGTGTGGCGGCACGCAAGAGCGTGTGGCCCTTTCGGAGTGCTCCCGTGACGGTTAGCTCTATCCCCGTGAACTCCACTGCCACCACCACCGCGTATCGTCGTACGGCCGTTGCCGCTGGCTGGTCGCTGGTGGTGCTGGCGGCCGTGGCGACGCTCGTGGCGCTGCCGTACCGGTCGTTCGATCTCGACCGGTTTCTGGTGCCCAAGGAGCTCGCGTTGCACGTGGGAGCGACTGTGGCGCTGGTGCTCACCATTGCCGGCGGCGCCACGTCGCCCCGCACGCGGTTCGACCAGCTGTTCCTGGCGTTCATCGGACTTTCCGCCGCCTCGGCGTTGTTCGCGCCCAACTACTGGCTGGCGTCGCGCGCGCTGGCCATCAGTGTCAGCGCAGCGTTTACGTGGTGGGGCGCGCGGGCTGCCGCCGTCCACGGCGCGCGCGACGTGATCATCCGCGGGTTGGCACTGGTCACGGTGATCGGCGCGGGCACGGCGCTGGCGCAGGCCTATGGTGTGTCGAGTGATCTCGCGTCGATGAGCCGTGCCCCGGGCGGCACGTTCGGCAACCGCAACTTCATGGCGCACATCGCTGCCGCGGGCGTCCCCTTGCTTGGCTATCTGGCGCTCACCGCGCGCGGCCTGCCGGGTGCGCTGCTGGCCGCGGTGGGGATGGGGATCAACGCCGCGGCGCTGGTGCTGTCGCGTACCCGCGCCGCGTGGCTTGCCCTCGTCTGCTGCGTGGTGGTCGTGGTCTTCGCCTGGCTCTGGCGTCGCGGCACGATGTGGCGCGATGCCTCAGCGCGTCGCGGACTCGTCCTCATCATGGGCGGCCTGATCGCCGGCGGCGTGGGCGCGGTGGTCATTCCCAATACGCTCGACTGGCGCAGCGACAGCCCGTACCTCGAGTCGGCCAAGGGGATGGTGAACTACCGCGAAGGGAGCGGACGCGGGCGCCTGCGGCAGTACGCCAACTCGGCGCGTCTGGCGCTGTCACATCCGCTGCTTGGCGCCGGCACGGGCAACTGGGCGGTGGAATATCCGGGGGTCGCGCCGCGCAACGATCCGTCCATCAGTCAGGAAACGGGAATGACGGCCAACCCGTGGCCGTCGAGCGACTGGATGGCGATGCTCTCGGAGCGCGGCGTCGCGGCCTTTGTCATCTGGACGACACTGCTCGTCGGGCTCGCGGTCGCCGGGCTGCGCGGCTGGGGGCGGCTCGACCTTCCGCTCGATGCGCGCTTGCGCGCGATCACGGGCACCGCGGTGGTGGTGATCATCGCCGTGGAGGGGACGTTCGACGCGGTGCTCCTGCTGGCGATGCCAACGCTGATGTTCTGGGCGTCGATGGGGGCGCTGATGCCTGCGCGGCCCCCTGATCCAGCGCTTGGGCCGATGGGGCGTGGACGTCGTGCGCTGCTGGGGGTGGCGGTGTTGCTGCTTGGCGTGGCCTCGGCGGAATACAGCGCGCTCAAGATCGTGGCCATGGATGTCTACAGTGCCGGCCAACTCGCGCGCGCGGCGTCGATTGATCCCGGGTCTTTCCGTATCCGACTGCGCTACGCGCAACTCATGATGTCGCGCGGGTCGCGCACGGCAGCGTGCGTGGAGGCCAAGGCGGCGCGGGCGCTCTTTCCGCGGTCGCCCGAGGCCAGGCGAGTGGCGTCGGGATGCAAGTGATCCGGGGCCGCACGCTACATCGATTCAGCTGACGCGCATTCGCGCGCTGTCACGCGCTGTCACGCGCTGTCACGCCCTCTGCGGATCCGTCTTCCCGGCCATTGGCCCTGACGCAGACCGTGTGATTGCCCACTGCGCCGCGTAGTACGTGACAAGCACCACCGCCCCGGCGCTGGCGAACGGCGCCGCGAACCGGTTGGCCGCGAGCGCGGAGTCGGACGCCAGGAAAAACAGGCTGCCTGCGGCGGCGAACGCCGCGTCGTTCGTGCGGCGCACCCACCAGCGCGCGATGGCCTGCCACGACATGGTGGAGATGGCGAGCACGTAGCACACCACGGGCAGGCGCATGGCGCCGAGTGACGGCCACAGGTATGCGAGCATGGCGATGGCTGCCGTGAACACTGGCACACCGATCAGGAGCGGGGCGCGCAGTCCGGCGACGTCGCCGGAGAAGGCGCGAATGTAGCAGAGATGCCCCACGAGGAACGCCGCGAGGCCATGCACGAACAGCCCCATGGGGAGCATCAGCAGGATGTCGCCGGCGAGCGATGCCACCAATCCGGCGCCGATCCACATGCGATACCGTGACGCGCCACGGTCGTGCAGCACGATGGCGGCCAAAGCGAGCGTGGCCAGCGGCTTGAACAGGTACACCTGCCAATGCAGGCCCAGAATGTCGGCGCGCGAATTGAGCACGGCGGTGACGAGGGCGAATACGGGGAGGAGTCTGCGCATGGGGGCAATCTAGATTCCGGGATCGAGTCGTTCAACACTGGATTGAGTCATTCAACACGGGATCGAGTAATTCAACACGGAGACCGGAGTTTCACAGAGGGCCACGGAGGACGACAACAACAAAAAGGGGACGTGGCGGAGAGTACCGTTCGCCGAGCCCCCTTTAGTGTGTAGCAGTACTCCGTGGCCCTCCGCGCACCTCCGGTCTCCGTGTTCAAGAAACCGAACTTAGCGGGGCTACACCACCCCGACCACCGCACCAAGCAG